>CAYZHW010000186.1:0-3108 GCA_964478105.1 uncultured Lachnospiraceae bacterium
TAACTGCGTGTCAATTACTGCGACAAGGGGAGAAATATCTCTTTATCTATTGCAATTTTGCCGTTTGTATGTTATAATTGAGGGTGTATATTATTATATTATATATATTATTATATATAGGGATTTTTTACGGCAATTTTTCACTCTTACGAAAGGAGTTTACATATGCCTTCACAAAACGATATTCAAAACATATGGCTGCTTGCAAAGGAGTCGCTTCGCGGGGCATTTTCCACCACCGCTTTCGGGCTCTGGTTTAACGAGCTGCAGCTCATATCTCTTTCCGATACAAAGGCTGTTTTTCTGTGTGACACCGATATGAAGCAGGGGATCTTACAAAACAGGCACGCAGGCACGATAGCCGAGCATCTGAAGGGTGTTATAGGATTTGACGTCGAGGTCGAGATACTCTCAAGCGAGCAGAGCGAGGAAGAGATGTCGATCGGACACGAGAACGGCGAGGAAAAACCGGGAGAGGATATCATTCCGCCCTTTGAATACAACTTCGAATACACCTTCGACAACTTCATCGTCGGAAATTCCAACAAATTCGCGCACGCGGCGTGTACCGCCGTTGCAAACAATCCCGCCTTTGCGTACAATCCGCTCTTTATATACGGTCCGAGCGGTCTCGGCAAGACCCACCTTATGTACGCGATCACAAACAAGATCGCAGAAAAGACGCCGAGCGCAAAGATAGTCTACATCAAGGGCGAGGATTTCACAAACGAGCTTATCGAAGCCATCTCAAATCAGAAGATGAACGCTTTTCGTGACAAGTACCGCAAATGCGACGTGCTTCTTATCGACGATATACAGTTCATCGCGGGAAAGGTCTCCACGCAGGAAGAATTCTTCCATACATTCAACGCGCTCTATGAAGAGCACAAGCAGATAATTCTCACGTCCGACCGCACTCCGCGCGAGATCAATACGCTTGAGGACAGGCTTAAGACCAGATTCGAATGGGGTCTGATCGCAGACATTCAGCCGCCCGATATGGAGCTGAGAGTTGCGATCATCAAAAAGAAAGCGGAAGCGATAAGCGTTGAGCTTCCCGCCGATGTGCTTGAATTTCTGGCAGAAAATCTGCAGGACAATATCCGTCAGATCGAGGGTGCGCTCAAAAAGATCGGCGCTCTGTCATTTCTTTCGGGAATGCCGATCTCAATGGAGCTTGCAAGAGGTGCCGTTGCAGAGCTGCTCGGCGGTGCCGAGCCGGTAAACGTGACGGTCGATAAGATATTCTCTAAAGTGACCGAAAAGTACGGCGTTTCCCGAGAGGAGCTTGTCGGCAGCAAGCGTAACAAAGAGATCGCAAATGCAAGACATACCTGCATTTATATGGTCAGAAATTCTACCGATATGTCTCTTCCGAATATTGGTAAGCTGTTTAACCGCGACCATACGACCGTTCTTTCTTCGGTAGAGCTGATAGAAAAAAGACGCGGCGAAGATCCGATATTTAACGCCGAGATCTCCGAAATGATGAAAGCTTTGAAAAAGAGATAAGGACGCGAATCTCAAAAAACTTTTTTCCTAAAAAGTTTCTTTGGTATACATCGACGCTAAGTTTTCCACAGGGTGTGGAAAAGTGTGTGTAAAACTTTCGAAAATATTTCCCGAAAGGCACTTATTTTATGGGCTTTCAAGGGCATAAAGACAGGCAGAAATATTTTCCACAAGTGTGCATATTTTCTTTGGATATTCTGTTTAATGCACATTTTTATAACCGAGAAAATGACACGGTTTGATACCACTTGACACAAAAAACAAACATTTTTTCGACAGTTTTTCCCCACATAAAAGCCAAAACAAATGTTTTTCGTGATTTTCGGCTTTTTTTCACATTTTTGCTTTCTTTTGATTTTGAGACAGGCGTACCGATGAGTGTCAAAACAAAAAAGTTATCCACAGGAAAGGCAAAAGACAAAAATCCGCAAAGCCAAGCATTTACGGGAAATAATGGGTTTTTCCCCAAGACAAACAGGGACTAATACGAATACTACTATATATTTTTCTTTTATTTAACTTATTTTATTTTTATTTTAAGGAGACGCTATGAAAGTAATTTTTGATCGCAAAAAGATAATTGCGGCGGTAACGCCTACGATGTACGCAGTAGCAGGAAGAAGTGCGATAGCGGCAGTTGAGGGTATCCTCATAGACGCAAGCTCATCCGAGGATAAATGCGTACTCACGACATACGATATGGAAAAGGGTATCCGCACCGACGCCGAGGCAACAGTGCTTGAAGCAGGCGCGTGCATCATAAACGCAAACAAGTTTTTCCAGATAATAAGAGTAATGGAAGGCGACGAGATAACGCTCACCGTCGATGACAAATATTCGGTCGAGATCATATCCGAGAAATCATCCTTCCATCTTCACGCGCTTCCCGCAAAGGATTTTCCGAACCTTCCGAGACTTGCGGGAGACAGAGGATTTTCCATTGAGCAGGCGACGCTTAAGCGTATGCTTGCAAAGGTCGAGCACGCGATAGCCGTAAACGACCAGAGAAACGTACTCAACGGCTGCTTCTTCAGAATCGAAGAGAACAAGATGACGCTCGTTTCGTGCGACAGCTACAAGCTTGCAAAATGCTCGAAGGTGTGCGAGCTTGAATCTAAGATGGCAAACGGAAAGGATCTTGATCTTGCGTTTATCGTTCCCGGCAAGACCTTGGCAGAGCTTGTCAAGCTTATTTCGGACACAGAGGAAACGCTTGATATCATTCTTACTCTCAAGCACGTTATCTTTAAGATAGGAGAATTGTTTTTCTTCTCCCGTGTGATCGACTCCGAGTATATTGACTACGAGAGAGTAATTTCAAAAAATCACAAGATATTTATTGATATCTCCAAAGGCGAGATGCTCGGCGCGCTTGAGCGTGCGGCGCTTGTTACCGAGGAGCGCATCGCGGGCAACGTCAGAGCGCACGTCAAATTTAATTTTGTCGCAGACAAGCTTGAGGTATCGTCTGTTTCCGCGACGGGCAGAGTTTATGAGGAAATAGATATAGGCCACGAGGGAGACGATCTTGAGATCGGTTTCAATAACAGATATGTCATCGACACGCTCCGCGCGACAGACGCAGAGAGAATAAAG
>CAYZHW010000187.1:0-3083 GCA_964478105.1 uncultured Lachnospiraceae bacterium
GATGAGATCGGCGAGCTCGAAGACTAAAATATAATAAAACAAATCGGGCTGACCGTGCGGTCAGCCCGATGTTTTTATGCAGTCTACTTTATGCTGTGCTTGCGGGAGATGAAATTGTATACGATACCGACGAGCACTACAAGACCGATAAGTCCCAAGAGCACATAGAAGCAAGCTTCCCAGTCCCATTTGTCCGAGATGGCGCCCAGACCTACCATACTGATCGTGCTTCCCAGATAGCAGAAGCCGTTGAGGATACCCGCGAGCTTGCCCGAATTGACCTTGCTCTTGAGCTGCAGGGGTACCATACTTACGATGATATTGTCGATACCTGACATAAGCGCCGAGATGATCGAGAAGGATGCTACCGTGATAGCCATAGATGCGCCCGAGCCGGGGAACTCAAATGTGAATATGATAACAAGTCCCATAAGAGCCGCCGACATTGCAAACATAAGTGTGCAGGCACCGATGTATTTCTTTACGAGGTTGTAGATCTTTACTGCAGCGACCGTTCCGGGAATTGCAAGGAGCGGAAGGAGCAGAGTGAGAAGGATAGAGAGCCAGTCCTGAGTTCCGTAGAGCTCGTTGAGGATGTCGGGCGTCCAGGTCGTAAGACCGTCCTTTACGAAGTTGTTTACTACCGCAAAGAATGCAAGGATGCAGATGAGAAGTCCGAGAACTCTCTTTGTGATATTTATAGCGGAAGTGCCGGAAGCACTTTCTTTTTCTTTTTCAATTTTGTCTTCTTCTTCACATTCGCGGCGAAGCGGAATTACGAGCTTGTCGAAGCTGAGCACCCATACTATGGATACAGAGAGAAGAAGAACTGCGGCAACGCACATAGACCAGCGGTAACCGCCGAATGCTGCAAAGAGTGCGCTTATTCCGTAGATGAGGAATGTACCTGTCGCAACGGTCGTACCCATAACGACGATCGCGCGGTCGATCTTATCTTTTTTCATCGTTTCGGACAAAAGACGGATAAGTGTCGGCCAAAGGAACGACATTACGATACCGTTTACAAGCCAGAAATACTTGAGAAGTTCGAAATTCGGAGAAAATCCGACGAGTATGTTCATCGCGCTTGCGATCACAAGGCAGGTGAATACTACGTACTTGACATTGTACTTCTTGCACATAATACCGTTTACTATCTGGCCTATACCGTAGGCAAAGAAGAAGCAGGTGGATACAAGACCTGTTTCGGCATTGAGCACGCCGAACGCGTCTCCGATAAGCTTGATGTTTGCGCCGTAGCTGAGCTTTCCGATATACGAGCAGGTATAAACTACCCAACAGAGCACGAGCAACAATGTGGATCTGCTTAAGCCGGTCTTGCTACTATGGTCTTGATTACTGTGAGAACTCATAAGATCCCTTCCTTTTTTGTTTGTGTTTTTTTGTGTGGATCTGTGTCATTCGACCAAAATAGACACAGACTCTATAGATTTTACCAATTTTTTGTGTACGATAGATGTACGATATATGAACAAACTGTAAACTGAAGAAAAGCGAAGTAAAAACAGCCGCATCGGAAATTGCTTTGCAAATGTTAAGATATGTACTTGAAAAATGGAGAATAGTGTGATAAAATAATAAAATAGGATAATTGTGCGATATGCATTTGAAAGGAACAGACTATGATCCAGAAGATAAAGGGTACATTTGACATAATGCCCGAGGAGATGCCCACCTGGCGTTTCATCGAGGAGACGGCAAGACGCGTTGCCGCAAAATACGGCTTTGAGGAGATACGTACGCCTACATTTGAGGCGACAGAGCTCTTCCGCCGCGGCGTCGGAGACACCACCGATGTTGTACAGAAGGAGATGTTCACATTCACCGACCGCGGTGACGAGGGAAGAAGCATCACGCTTCGCCCCGAGGGAACTGCCTCTGTTGCGCGCGCACTTATCGAGCACGGACGTTGCTCGGACGCAATGCCGCTCAAGCTTTTCTATATAATCAGCTGCTTCAGATGCGAAGCACCCCAGGCAGGCAGAAGCCGCGAATTTTTCCAGTTCGGCGCCGAGATGTACGGCACCGAAACTCCTGCCGCCGATGCTTCCATTATTGCGCTTGCAGACACCTTTATACGCGAGCTCGGCATTACGGGAGTTGAGCTTCAGATAAATTCTATCGGCTGCCCCGAGTGCCGTCCGAAGTACAGAAGCGCACTTGTCGATTACTTCTCAGCTCACAAGGATGAGCTTTGCGACACCTGCAAGGCCCGTCTTGAGACAAATCCGCTTCGTATACTTGACTGCAAGAGCCCGATATGCCACGGCATTGCCGAGGGAGCGCCCAAAACGCTCGATCATCTCTGCGAGAACTGTGCAGATCATCAGAAGAAGCTCGAAGCCGCACTTGACGCGATGGGCGTTAAGTACACGGTCAACACAAGCATCGTGCGCGGACTTGACTACTACACAAGAACGGTATTTGAATTCGTTGCGACAGGCATCGGCGCACAGAGTACGGTATGCGGCGGAGGACGTTACGACGGACTTATCGAACAGCTCGGCGGACCCAAGCTCCCCGGTATCGGTTTTGCAACGGGAATTACCCGCCTTATTATGGCAATGAATAACTCGATCATCACGATCGAGGACGAGCACAAGCCGCTTGTTTATATCGCACCGCTCGGTGCCGCGGCACAGGTCAAGGCACTTGAGATCACCGAAAAGTTGCGTGCAAACGGCATCTACGCCGAATGTGACCTTGTGGGCAGAAGCCTTAAGGCACAGATGAAGTACGCAGACAAAAAGGGAGCAAAGTACACGCTCATCGTCGGTGACAGTGAGCTTGAGAGCGGTAAGGCACAGCTCAGATGCATGGACGAGAGCAGCCAAAAAGAAGTAGACATAAACGATTTCGCATCGGAACTTATATAAATATAAGGAGTGACAGATATGGGAGAACTGCTTACAAAAAACGACAAAAGAACTAACTATTGTGCCGAACTTTCGGCGGCAAACATAGGCGAGTGCGTATGCGTTATGGGTTGGGTACAGCGCCAGAGAGACCTCGGCGGACTCATCTTCATCGACCTTCGCGACAGAACGGGTATCGTTCAGCTC
>CAYZHW010000188.1:0-3065 GCA_964478105.1 uncultured Lachnospiraceae bacterium
TTATGCCCCCGGGTAAAACGGTGGTTTTATTTCCACCCCTAAAGGCACCAATAAAAAACGCCCGCACTTTTTTATCAAAGTGCGGGCATTTTTGCCTTCTTATTTTATTTCTGTTCCGCCCCATTCGACAACGGTAAATCCTTCGCGCACGGGAGCATCAAGCTCTCCCTCGGGAATGTCGATCGGAACTTCGCTTGCCTGCCAGGTCATAAACACACGAATAAGCGTATCGGGTACGGGAGAGATATCGAGTCTTGCCGCATCGGTGTATGCTTTTTCCTGGAAAGAAATTATATTATACCGATTATTCTGCATCATAGGGAGCCAGAACACGATAAACTCATTCGCCTCGCGTCTTGTAAATCCTAAAGCTTCAAGCGTTTCCTCAAAAAATGCTGCCGTGTCCTCGCCCTTTACGCAAAAGCCGCGTCTAAGGTCGTAGTCTGCATCAAGCTCTCCCTCCCAATAGAGGTAGTTGTATGTCTGCCCATTCTTGTCGGTCAGCGTCCCATCGGGAGAAGCGGTAACTGTCCAGCCTTCGTCGTACAAGGGATATGTGCAGCTAAGATGTCCGTCGAGTTCAAGCTCCACCGATACCTCGGTCTCCTGTTCGGGATAGAGGTATATGACCGGCTTATATGCAACACCCGGCTCGGGCTCCCAATCACTCGGCTCTATGCTTATAAAGTCGCACTCCACGCGGTCAGCGTCTCTGTCATAATATGTGTTATCATAGGTACATATTACCTGGTCACCGATACACCAATCCTCCGAGAGGGTTCCGTTAAGCTTGATCGTATACGGCATCGGAATGACCGTTCTTGCAAAGAAGCAATCCGAATAAATCTCTGTTATGATAATGTCCGAAAAAATATTGTTGTCGTATTTCTCTGCACTGTTCTTGTCGAGCCACTCTTCGGTATGTGCGACATAGCGAAGCAGTTTTTTCTCCTCGGCGGCAAAAAGCTCGCTCACGGACTTTCGTGCATCGACACCGAAGTATACCTTGGTCTCGTTATACACACTGTCGTCCTGTACTCTGTTCCACGCAACGATCTTATAAGTGAGTGCCGAATATACCCTTGTGCCGCCGTCATTGAGTGTCCCGGTGGGGATCGGCACAAAAAGAATAGCCAAAACGATCACGACCGTCGCTATCGATATAAAGATCTTCTTTTTCATAAAAAACCTCCAATACTTGAGCTTTCATATATATAGACAGATTTTTCAATGAAAAAGTTGCAGTTGGGAAAAAAATTATTCAATCCCAAAGATATCATCCGTATCCATATAATTGAGCGGGAACGGCACAAATTTGTATCCGACTACCTTATGCGTGTCCCTGTCCTCTATCTTAAAGAAGGAATAGGCATATGCGTCGGTGCGGTCGTAGATATAACCGTTTTCATCAGCCTCGTAGGAGCGGCGGTCATTCTTTACCGGAATTAACAAAAGAATGAATACTGCAAGCACCACGGCGATCCAAAACAGAGGCTTGCGGTAGATATTTACCTCAAAGCTCGGTTTTTCAATTCCCTTTTTCTCTTTTTTGGAAAGAATACCGAGTGCAATATAAAGCGCCGCCGAAACAAGCGGACACCATATCCACGCAAAGCTCATACAAAGCGTATTAAAGGTTCCGGAAACGTTCTCACTGCCCGCAAGTATCATAGCAAGCGCGCCGAGCATAGTTACAAAAAGTAGCACGATGTAAAGGATATTCAGCGCGTTGCTCACTTTGTTCTCGCTATCCTCGTTTGTGGAAAGCGCGACATAGCGCCTGATATTAAGAAGCACCGTCATTACAAAAAGGAAACCCGAGAAGGTCATCATTAAAAAAATTAGGCTTGTTAAAAGCGGACCGATCTCAAAAAAGCCAATCTCTGTGTTCCCGGGTGAAAACGGAAGCATAAGCATAGCGATACCGTACGCTATAGGAACAAAAATGCACAGGGCGTTCAAAATCTGCATAAGCACCTGTCCGCGCTTGGTCTTTGGATACGAATACATACAAAGCCCCCTTTTATTTGAACATTTCGCTTGAGAGATATCTCTCTCCCGTATCGGGGAGAAGCACGACGATATTCTTGCCCTTATTCTCGGGGCGTCTTGCTATCTCACGCGCCGCACACAAAGCCGCACCTGAGGAGATACCGACGAGTATTCCCTCGCATTTTGCGATCTCGGCTCCGCACAAGAGCGCATCATCATCAGTGACGGTCACGACTTCATCGTAAAGTGCCGTGTCAAGGATCGCGGGAACAAAGTTTGCACCGATGCCCTGTATCTTATGAGGACCCGCCGTACCGCCCGAAAGAAGCGGAGACGATGCGGGCTCAACTGCAATAACCTTTATGTTGGGATTCTTCGATTTCAAATACTTTCCCGTACCCGTAAGTGTTCCGCCCGTACCGACACAGGCAACAAAGATATCGACCTTGCCGTCGGTATCTTCCCATATCTCAGGCCCCGTCGACTCATAATGCGCCGCAGGGTTTGAGGGATTATCAAACTGACCGGGAATAAAGCTCCCTTCTATCTTTTGCGCAAGCTCGTTCGCTTTTTCTATTGCCCCCGCCATACCGCGCGCCCCCTCTGTCAGCACGATCTCTGCGCCGTAAGCCGAGAGCAGTTTTCTGCGCTCAACACTCATCGTGTCGGGCATCGTAAGGATGGTTCGGTATCCCTTTGCAGCCGCGATCGCTGCAAGACCGATACCCGTGTTGCCGCTCGTAGGCTCGATTATGACCGCGCCGGCCTTAAGCTTTCCTGCGGCCTCTGCATCAGCGATCATCCTTCTTGCAACTCTGTCCTTGACACTTCCTGCGGGATTGAAATATTCAAGCTTAGCAAAAAGCGTCGCTTCTGTCGAATGCTTTTTCTCAAAATTAGCAAGCTCCAGCAGTGGTGTCCTGCCGATAAGCTCTTCTATGCTTTTGTATATTTTCATTTTTCTTGCCTTTCGTATGTGATCATATAGTATCCCGTATTATCGTAAGAGACCGACACGACATCATATCCCTTTATACACCTGTCGGGAAGCGAACTTTGCCTTGTAATAATAT
>CAYZHW010000189.1:0-2993 GCA_964478105.1 uncultured Lachnospiraceae bacterium
GTTGATAGTAATAACGCCTGTACCGGGAACGAGGCGAACACGTGCAACAGACTTCTTTCTTCTGCCTGTGCCGTAGAAATAAGGTTTAGCACTTGTATACATATTCGTACCTTCCTTTCCTTAATTACGCTTCATAAGGAACAGGCTTCTGAGCCTGCTGATTATGAGCTTCGCCTGCGTATACCTTGAGGCGGTTGAACGCGCTTGCGCCGATGGAGTTGTGGGGGAGCATTCCCTTAACTGCAAGCTCCATAGCCATCTCGGGACGTGTAGCCATCAACTTGCGATAGCTTACTTCCTTGAGACCGCCAACGTAACCGGAATGGTGACGGTAGAATTTCTGATCGAGCTTCTTACCTGTAAGAACTGCCTTAGATGCGTTGATAATGATAACGAATTCGCCGCAATCAACGTGAGGTGTGAATTCGGGACGGTGCTTGCCTCTGAGTATATTAGCAGCAGCAACAGCTGTCTTACCGAGCGGCTTGCCTGCAGCGTCGATCACATACCACTTACGTTCAACGGTTTCTTTTTTTGCCATGAATGTGGACATTGATGTTTCCTCCGTAAAATTTAATACTTTCATTGACCTTCGGTATTATAGCACAGACTTTTCCGCTTGTCAATACTTTTTTTCAAAATTTTAATTTAGTTTATTGAAAGCTCCTGTTTTCTCGTTTTTTCTCCGTTTTTGAGCCATTTTACTCAATAATGAATTTATTTTTTCTTTTCATAAATTTTTCCTAAACATCATAAAATTCGGTATAACGTCTTAATACAACGGAGGTCAAAGAATGGCAGACAACATATATGCACCGGAAGGAATGCTGCTCGGGACAGCGCAAAACCGCGAATACATCTCCTCTATCGCGGGACTTGAAAAGGCAATGATACAAGGGAAGATACTCGAGGGGGTCGCGCTCGTGTGCGACTCCGATATGAATCTTCACGTCGATCTTTGCGGTGTGCGCGGCATCATTCCCAAAAAAGAAGTCCTGTTTTGCCGTGACGGCGAGGAACTCAAGGACATAGCTGTAATAACACGCGTAGGCAAAGCGGTATGCTTTAAAGTGATTTCCATCGAACGAAAAGGCGCAAACGTGCGTATTATCCTCTCGCGCCGTGCCGCGCAGATCGAATGTATGCATAATTATCTTATGTCGCTCGTATGTGGAGACATCATTCCCGCAAAAGTAACACATCTCGAAGGTTTCGGGGCATTTGTAGATATCGGATGCGGACTCGTTTCCCTGCTATCGGTCGACTGCATATCGGTCTCACGCATATCACATCCGTCCGACAGATTCTCTACGGGTGAGTCGATATGGGTCGTAATAAAGAGCATTGATTACGACACGGGGCGGATATTCGTCACGCACAGAGAACTGCTTGGGACCTGGGAAGAAAACGCCGCCGCGTTTGAGGTAGGTCAAACCGTCGCAGGCATCGTGCGCAGTATAGAAAGCTACGGAATATTTGTAGAGCTCTCCCCCAATCTTGCGGGGCTTGCCGAGCTTCGCCCCGACGTATACGTCGGTCAGACCTCGTCGGTATACATAAAGAATATAATTCCCGACAAGATGAAAATAAAGCTCGTCTTGATCGATTCCAACCGAGGCGAGCTTATTGTCAATCCTTCAAAATATTATATAGACACGTCCAAAGTAACGCACCTTGACCGCTGGCTCTATTCCCCGCCCTCGTCGGCCAAGGTGATAGAGTCCGTCTTTCAGTGATCCTTTTTCATCAGATCTTCAAGAGTGATTCCGTCAAAATAATCATTTGCCATTTTATGAAACTCGGTCCACATAGGGAGCGTGCGGCATTCATTTATGCGTTTGCACGTATTTATGTCGCACTCGAGGCAGGATACGGGCGCGAGATTCCCCTCGGTAAGACGGAGTATATCCCCGATCCTGTAATCCTTGGGAGTCCTTGACAGTCGGTATCCGCCGCCCTTGCCGTGAACGCCCTCAACAAAATTATTTTTAGAAAGTACGGGCATAATACGCTCGATATATTTCAGTGAAAGCTCCTGACGCGCGGCAACATCCTTCATCGGAATATATCCGTCCCCGCAGTGTTCTGCAAGATCAATAAGGACACGCAACGCATATCTTCCTCTTGTTGATATCATCATAATGTAATACTCCGTTTCATACGTTATATTCATATTATACAATAGGACGATTCTTAAGTCAACACAAAAGCGCCAATGCCGACAGATATCGGCATTGACGTTTTTTATTACTCAAAGAGCGGTGTTGACAGGTATCTGTCTCCCGTATCGGGCAAAAGCACAACAATATTCTTTCCTTCATTCTCGGAACGCTTAGCAAGCTCTATTGCGGCGTAGGTTGCCGCACCGGAAGAGATACCGACAAGTATTCCCTCGCTGCGCCCAATAAGCCGTCCGGTCTTAAAGGCGTCTTCGTTTTCAACGGTTATTATCTCATCATAGATATCTGTATTAAGCACATCGGGAACAAATCCCGCGCCGATACCTTGTATCTTGTGCGGCCCCGCAACTCCCGTAGAAAGTACGGCGGACGAGGCGGGCTCTACCGCAACAACTTTAATGTTCGGATCTTTTGATTTCAGATACTCGCCGACACCCGTTATCGTTCCGCCGGTACCCACACCCGCGACAAAAATATCCACCTTGCCGTCTGTGTCATCATAGATCTCAGGACCCGTGCTTTCTCTGTGTGCCTTGGGATTGGCAGGATTCACAAATTGTCCCGGAATAAAACTGTTCGGGATTTCTTTTGTAAGTTCTTCTGCTTTTGCAATAGCACCCTTCATTCCCTTTGTACCTTCGGTCAGTACAAGCTCTGCCCCGTAGGCTTTCATAAGTTGTCTGCGCTCTACAGACATAGTCTCGGGCATAACAAGTATCACACGGTATCCTCTCGCAGATGCGACCGATGCAAGACCGATACCTGTATTACCCGATGTAGGCTCTATAATAACATACCCGGGCTTTAGTTTAC
>CAYZHW010000190.1:0-2950 GCA_964478105.1 uncultured Lachnospiraceae bacterium
AGTATAAAAAGACAGTGCTTGTTATCTCTCACGACCGATATTTTCTTGATAAGGTCACAAATAAAACCTTGCAGATAGAACATTGCCGTGCGAAATTGTATAACGGCGGTTATACGAAGAGTATGGAGCAGCGTAGAATAGACAGAGAGATACAGGAGAAACATTACGAACTACAGCAGCGCGAGATCGCGAGAATAGAGGCATATATAGCACAGCAGCGTCAGTGGAACCGTGAGAGAAATATCATTGCCGCCGAGAGCAGGGAAAAGGCTCTTGCAAGGATGAAGAAGATAGATAAGCCTCTTGCCGATCCCAAGTCTGTCAAAATGAGTTTTTCGGCATCGGGAGAAAGCGGAAACGATGTGGTAAATGCCAAGAACGTGTCGGTTGCTTTCGGCGAAAAAAAGATATTCGAAAATGTCTCTTTTCTTGTAAAGAAAAAGGAGCGCGTATTTATCGCGGGTTCAAACGGATGCGGAAAAAGTACGCTTGTAAAGATGATCGCCGGACTCGGCCTGCCTACGACCGGTAAGATCGAGCTCGGATATAACGTAAATATCGGGTATTATGATCAGGAGAATCAGAATCTTGATCCCGAGAACACGGTCCTCGAGGAGATATGGTCTGCATATCCCGACGTAAACGAGACAGACGTGAGAAAGGTCCTTGCGATGTTTCTTTTCCGTGGTGATGACGTTGCAAAACAGATAAAGGTGCTTTCGGGCGGAGAGAAGGCAAGACTTACGCTTGCCAAGCTTATTCTTTCAAAGATGAATCTCCTTTTGCTTGATGAGCCGACCAACCATCTTGATATAAACTCGCGTGAAGCACTTGAAGCTGCACTTGAGGAATTCGACGGTACGATCATTGCCGTGTCCCACGACCGATATTTTCTTGACAAGCTTGCTACGCGCATAATCGGTATTTCTAAAAACGGTTGCGAAGATTACAGAATGGGCGAGAACGACGGATACGAGCAGTACCGTGAGTATATGATATCCAAGACCGCTCCCGTCGAAGTTACGGACAAGAGTACCGAGCGAAGCGGAAAGGAAGAGTATTTTCAAAACAAGAAAAATGCGGCAGAGCAACGTAAAGAGCAGAAGAGACTTGAAAATCTCAAAAAGGAAGCGGTGCGTCTTGAAGCCGAGCTTGAGGAGCTGGAAAAGGAACTCTACGGAGAAGCGGCGACCGACTATGTAAGGGCTGCCGAGATCGAAGAAAAAAAGAATGCGGCAGAGGAAAGATTGCTCGAAATCTACGAAGAAATAGGCGTGTAGGTAATAATAAGAAGAAAAAACAAAAATATTTTTGAAAAAAGAGCTTTTTTGCTTAAAAAAGTATGGATTTTTTTTGGTATATATGCTATAATGTATCCGTATGTATTTCGGTGGTTCGTCCAAGCAAAACTTTGTTAAAAATATAACGAAGTTTGATCGAAACGGTCTGCCAAATCAACTAATTATATATTGAGGAGGGAAAGTTTTTTATGAAAAAAGCTTTAACCACAATCCCGTTCAAGGGTACAGCTGAACAGGAAAAGCAGCTTCGTGAAGTGATCGCTAATCTTAAGGGTACCAAGGGTGCTCTTATGCCCGTACTTCAGGAAGCACAGGCAATATACGGTTATCTGCCGATCGAAGTTCAGAAGATCATCGCAGTAGAACTTGATATGCCGCTTGAAGAAGTTTACGGCGTAGTTTCCTTCTACGCACAGTTCTCTCTTAATCCCAAGGGTGAATACAACATAGGCGTATGTCTTGGTACAGCGTGCTACGTTAAGGGCTCGCAGGAACTCTTTGACAAATGTTCCGAGATCCTCGGAATCGGTGCCGGCGGAGTTACAGAGGACGGCAAGTTCTCTCTTGAGGCTACACGTTGCATCGGATGCTGCGGACTTGCTCCCGTACTTACAGTAAATGAGGATGTTTACGGTAAGCTTACCGCTGATATGATCCCCGACATCATCAAGAAGTATCAGGACAGATAAGATCAAAACTTTTTGATATACATTCTATCTAAGAAAGGTGATAAGGGTTTACAATGACTATCAGAACTATTGCCGAATTATTGGACGCAAAAGTACTGTGTCTTGAAGACAAGCTCGATTCTGAAGTCCGCTCTGCCTGCGGATCCGATATGATGAGCGATGTGCTCGCTTTTGTAAAGGAACAGGCGGTGCTGATCACAGGTCTTGTTAATCCGCAGGTCATCAGAACCGCGGAGATGATGGATATGCGCTGTATCGTTTTCGTAAGAGGCAAACAGCCGTCTCCTGAAATAATCGAATTGGCAGAAGAAAGCGGCATCGTTGTTCTTTCGTCCAACGAGAGAATGTACAATGCGTGCGGAAAGCTCTACGTGAGCGGCCTTGCAGGAGGCAGCATAGTCGCAGGCTGACTTTCTTTAGTCCGGAAAGGTACAAACCGATAATGAACGAACCTATAAAATTTCATTTCAACGTCGACGGTGAAGATTTCACATCTGCCGGCGAGGCATCGGTTAACGTCAAGAAGCTGCTAAGACAAATGAATATCGCTCCCGATATCATAAAGAGGGTTTCCATCGCTATGTATGAGGGCGAGATCAATATGGTCATTCATGCGGACGGCGGAAATGCCGATGTATATGTATATCCCGATAAAATAACAATCGTGTTGGAGGACCAAGGTCCGGGTATCCCCGATATAGATCTTGCTATGCAGGAAGGCTACAGCACCGCGAAGGACAGCGTCCGCTCGCTCGGCTTCGGCGCCGGTATGGGTATCCCCAATATGAAAAAGTATACGGATAGGCTCGAGATAGAATCGGAAGTAGGAAAAGGCACCACAGTAACTATGGAGGTCGACATTCCGGCAAAATAAGACCCCCAAGCAGTAAAGGAGCGTAGACTGATATGTTTGAATACAAACACTCTGTCTCACTTGAGGCGAACAAATGTAAAGGATGT
>CAYZHW010000191.1:0-2944 GCA_964478105.1 uncultured Lachnospiraceae bacterium
GGCTTAAATCAAGCACAATCGGAGTGTTCACACTTGGTTGCGGACGCTCCACCAAAAGCAAGAGCACCCAATGGGTGCTCTTTTGCTTTTGGCGATGCCGAGGGGAGTGAGAAGCACGCAGCAACGTTTTGCGATAGCAAAACTTGTAAAGGAATCGCTTGCGATTCCTTTTGGGTTCAGACTCCCTTTGCATAACAAAAAATACGCCTTATAGCAAACTTATCCTTGCTATAAGGCGTATCTGTTTTTGAAATTCAAACGCTTGGATCAAGGCGAATTCTCACTTCACCAAAAGGCGTATGGCAAGAATTATAAGGAGCACGACCGCGGGAATAATGCTTCCGCCGATCAACTGCGGGGTCGTATGTTGCTTGGTTCGTACGCTCGAAACGTATACGGGCAAAACCAACGCGGCGCAAAAGATTGCGGGGATATATAATCCGAAGTACAAAAACAATATGACGGGACCGACCACTCCACAGGCATGACCGCTTGCTTTTATCTTAAATCCTTTGTTTAACAAAAGCATTCCTATGCCGCAGAGCAGATATTCCAGGTATATGATTTTTAATTCGATAGGAGATGAAAACACAAACGCTACGATGGTGCCGAGCAGATATCCCGCGAAGGAAAATATCATAGCGAGACTTCGTTGTCCTTCTCTGCCTCTGTCTCTGTATTTGGGAATATGTTTCTGTAACGGATATGCAAGCGTTGGCAGGATGCTCAAGAAAAGAAAAGCACCAAGCAAATGCCATATGCTTCCGAAATAATTCGCATACGAAATATAGACGATAACCAACAGAGCCGCCGCAAACACGGGCGGTATCGTAATTTTTCTAATAAATTTGAGTAGTTTATCCATTTGATTTTCCTTCAAGTTCAGGTTTGTTTTTACGTTATGCTACCATTATATCACAAATCGCCAAATATTACAACCGTTTTCACCGTTCGAGCGTGTCGCGTTACGAAAGAATTTACAAAAACGACTCTTTTTTTACTTGCACTGATATGGTATTTATGATAAAATATTTTTTGTAAAAAATTCCTTTCAGGAGCAATAATTATGAATGAAAAAATAAGAGTAGCTATTCTCGGTTACGGAAACTTGGGGCGCGGCGTGGAGCTTGCTCTGCGTCAAAATCCCGATATGGAGCTCGTTGCCTTCTTCACGCGCAGAGAGCCGTCCTCGCTTAAGACTTTGACGCCCGATGTGCCTGTGTACAACGTCGCTGACATCATCTCTAAAAAGGACGACGTAGACGTGCTTGTCATCTGCGGCGGAAGCGCGACAGACCTGCCCCGCCAGACCCCCGAGTATGCAAAATATTTTAATGTAATAGACAGCTTTGACACACACGCTAAGATCCCCGAGCATTTTGACGCTTGCGATGAGAGCGCTAAGGCTTCGGGCAAGGTCGCGATGATCTCGGTCGGCTGGGATCCCGGTATGTTCAGCCTGCAGAGACTGCTTGGCAACTGCATCCTTCCCGACGGCAACGATTACACCTTCTGGGGCAAGGGCGTGTCTCAGGGACATTCGGATGCGATAAGACGCATCGACGGAGTGCTTGACGGCAAGCAGTACACCATACCCGTGCCTGCCGCGCTTGAGTCTGTGCGCGCGGGAGAGAATCCCACGCTCACGACGCGAGAGAAGCACACGCGCGAGTGCTTTGTCGTAGCCGAAGAGGGCGCCGACAGAGCGAGAATTGAAAAAGAGATAAAGGAAATGCCCAACTATTTTGCCGACTACGACACGACGGTGCATTTCATCACCGCAGAGGAGATGGCGCGCGACCACGCGGGCATCCCGCACGGCGGTTTCGTTATGAGAAGCGGAGCGACGGGCGTTGGCGGCCAAACAAAGCAGATGATAGAGTATTCACTGAAGCTCGGCTCGAATCCCGAGTTTACCGCAAGCGTCATCGTTTGCTACGCGAGGGCAGTGCATAGACTTTACCGCGAGGGCAAGAGCGGTTGCGTGACGGTATTTGACGTGCCGCCCGCGTATCTCTCACCCAAGTCGGGCGCGGAACTGCGCAAGGCATTGTTATAAGAAACGGAAAGGGAACTTTTTAAAAAGTTCCCTTTAATAAAATCTGTTACAAGGAGAAAGTTATGAACACATTTGACGCGTTGTTTTCAAGAAGAACGATAAGAAACTACACGGGCGAGGACATAAGCGAGTCCGAGCTTGAGATGATACTCAAAGCGGCATATGCCGCGCCGATAGGTCGTGCGCGCTACGATACGCTCTGCATTACGGTAGTCAAGAACAAGGATTATCTTGCTGCGCTCGACCGCGCGACGGCGACAGCTTTCGGCGATCCCGAGAAGCACCCGCTCTACGGCGCGCCGACGCTTATTATTATCTCGTCGGTGATAAACCCTGCGCCGCAGGACAACGTGAACTATTCCAACGCTGCCATAGTTGCGGAGAATATTGCGCTTGCCGCGACCGAGCTCGGTGTCGGCGTCTGCCACATCTGGGGCGCTGTCCGCGTGCTTAATGTTACGCCAGAGCTGCTTTCGAAGCTTGAACTCCCCTGTAGTATGGTTCCGTGTTGTGCGATGGCGCTCGGCAAGACCGACGAAAAGTACGCCCTGCGCGAGATCGAGCACGAAAAGATCAAAACTGTATATATGAAGTGAGATAAGTGGGGGAAAACTTTTTTAAAAAGTTTTCCCCTGCACCCTTTTAAAAAAACTTTCAATTCGTTTTTTGGAGGGGATTTTTTATTTTTCGCCTCGCGTACTGTATAATACCGATTACAATAAATTCTCTTGTATCTTTTCCATATCTATAAAATCGTAAATACATTCAACAAACGGCTTTAAGTAACTATATGAAACCCCCAAATCGCATGTTAAAGTCGTCCACGATTGATGCTTTCTGAAAAAGTAGATAGGATGAACGAATTCTGTCCTTTTGAACTCACAC
>CAYZHW010000192.1:0-2938 GCA_964478105.1 uncultured Lachnospiraceae bacterium
ATACTTTTTCAAGGTCATAGCAACCACTAAATGCATAATCACCTATGCTTGTTACCAACTGCGCCACACCCCGATAATATTTAATTCGCGCTTGCGCTTCTTCTCAAACTGCGAGCGCTCGGAACGCTTTCTCCGATTTTTGTGTACCATATAATTATATTACACTCTCGCGCTTTTGTCAAGTTTAAAAGAGGAGCGCGGCGGCTCCTCTTTGTTTCTTATTGATATTTCGAAAGCGTATCTTCGCTTGCGTTATCATTTGTTTTTTTCGCTTTTGT
Source organism: uncultured Lachnospiraceae bacterium (assembly GCA_964478105.1). GTDB lineage: Bacteria > Bacillota > Clostridia > Oscillospirales > CAG-272 > CAYZHW01. The sequence goes on from CAYZHW010000192.1 coordinate 279, forward strand.
GCCGAGGATGCACTCGGTTATGACCTGCGCGAGTGCGCGTCGTTCGGCACTGTTGGGGGAATTGAGCGTATGCTGTGCGTGGTAGGCGGTGATTCCGTTCACACGGTCGATCATCAGATACGCGCCCGCAGCTCCGCCCCAGCCGAAGTCGGTAGTGTACCCCTCTTTCGGGCATCTCACGCCGAGCCCGTAACCGTAGTTGGGATACCAATAATTCTGCCGCGTCTGCTCGTTCAGCCTGTCACGGCACATAAAATCTATCGTCTCGTTTTTCAAGATCACATCACCGACACGCACAGCCTCAAGAAATTTCACATAGTCGTCTACGGTCGAGATGCACCCCGCTCCGCCCGATTCATACATCGAGCCGAGCTTATAGAGCGCGATATTCTTTCCGATATCTACAGGAGTGCGCGGTATGCCCGAGAAACGGTACTGAGTGCAGAGCGTGTCAAGCTCGGCGTCGGGAAGATTGAAGGTCGAATCCTTCATCCCGAGCGGATCAAATATGTTCTTTCTCACGTACTCACCGAAACGCTCGCCCGAAACGACCTCGACAAGCGCGGCAAGCACGTCGTGGCAAAAGCTGTACTGCCAATCGGTTCCCGGCTCAAAGGCAAGCGGCTCGCGCGCAAGATATTTCATCGTCTCGCGTGTCGGGCAATGTCCGTCAGTTTCTTCATAAGCCCGAATCAACTCGGGCGTGCCTACTGCGTAGGAAAAACCCGCCGTCATAGTAAAGATATGCTCGATGGTTATCGGATTCTTCGCGGGAACGATGCTTCCGTCACACGCTCTCACCGTCATATGCTCAAACTCGGGCATATACTCCGAGAGTCTGTCGGACAGCCTGAAAAGCCCCTTCTCCCAGAGCTGAAGCGCCGCAACAGCCGTTATCGGCTTCGAGCAGGAATAGATGTTGTATCTTTCATTGCCCATCATCGGGATCCTTTTTTCAAGATCGGAATATCCGCGCATTCCGCGGTAGACACACACACCGTCCTTATACACAACCGTGTCGCAGCCGGGTATGCCCATATCAAGAAATGCGTCAAGATACGCATCAAGCCTTGCAAACATAGACTCCTCCAGAATAGAATCAATATAATTATTATACCAATTATATCAACTTTTCGTTTTTGAGTCAACAAAAAAGGGATTGCATATCGCAATCCCTTTTTTGTTAGTTTGCCGCGAATTTCTGCTTTGCGGCGTTGATCTGCTGCTGGTCTGCGGCTTGGTTCTGATACCATCCCTTTGCCGACATCTTTGCATAGATCTGATTCTGAATGGCAAGTGTGTCGTTGAGTGCGCTTGTGAAGGTCGTTCTGACGCCCGGCGTGGGGGACTCGATGCTTCCGTGCATCATAAGGTCGCACGCGCCCTTTACGTTGTTCAAAAGTGTTTCCATTATGAGTCTGTCGTCCATTTTTCTTTCCTCCTGATCAAGAATTCAAAAGCGAATAAAACTTCGTGTAGCTGTCGTCGTGCTTGCACGCGAGGCCCGAGACAAAATTTTTGAGCTCCCCGTCCTGAAGCTGCATTGCAAGGTCAGAGCAAAGCGTCTTCATCTGCTTCTCGTGTCCGAGCGCGTCCTCGATATACTGTAATTCTTTCGGTGTCATCTTTTTACCCTCCTATATTTGGTTTCACAGTTATTATTACCCCTCTTTTCGGTTTCAATACACAAAAATAAAATAATGTTTTTGTGAAATTTTCACGAAATTCACATTTCCTATTGACAAAACTTTAACGATGTGGTATTATAAAGGTGAGCAAAGGAAAAACAGTTCAAAACAAGAGAAATGAGGTGAGAGGAATATGGTATTAGAACTGAAGATCATAAAAGACCATCCTGTGCTGCATAGAATGCCGTATCCGATAAAGCGTATTTCTCTCGGCGCATAGGTTGGTTTCACAAGTTGATGAGTGAGAACCGAGCTGTGCGCGATTTTTTTCGAAAGTTTCACCGATAATTAAATAAAGCAATGTGTATTCCATCTTCTCCTACTCAAGCGGGCGTGCCGCCCGAGAAGGAATCCTCAGCGAGAGAGGATCGTAAGACCGGATAAGGCGGCACGTGCCGCAGGGCGCATTGCAAAGCCTTCCCCTCGAAAGATATTTTGATAAACACCGCAAGCGGCGTACGTCCGCACAAAAGAGTATTGATAAACGGAAGAGTTGCAAAAAGAGACGAGAGGAACGCGAATTTCAAACAAACACTTAAATTATATAAAGTGAACCTATAAGAAACAAGAGGATCACGCCAATGTACAACTAAAGCTTTAAATCAAAACAAATTTTGGGTTAAAGGAAAACGGTCCGATGAACAGATAAGTTTTTACACTAAAACAAATTTGAGTAAAAGGAAAAAACTCCGATGAACAAGTAAGTTTGGATTCAAAAAATTTTTCGTGCAAACGGGATCTGCGAAGTAAAGTACGCAGGACCGAAACAAAGCGTAAATATTTGTGAAGGGAAACCAGTCCGATGAACGCTTAAAACTTTTACTTCAAACAAAATTTGTGTAAAGGAAAAAGGCCAATGAACAAGTAATTCTTACACAGAACAAGTTGATAAGTTCGATGTGTGTAAAAGAAGAAAAAGCAAGACCCACAGTAACAGAGAGGTAAATAATTCACATATGCAACCGAACATAG
>CAYZHW010000193.1:0-2937 GCA_964478105.1 uncultured Lachnospiraceae bacterium
GAAGTCCTTGAAGGACGTTATCTGTTCCGTTACGGTGCAGCTGACACAGAGGGCTTCTGCCACAAGGTAGTTGATTTTGAGGACGAGATGAGACGCGTTATGGGCGTTAAGCACGCTGTTGCTACAACAAGCGGCACAAGCTCGCTGCTTGCGTGCCTCGCGGCACTCGGTGTTGGCGCGGGCGATGAAGTCATTGTTCCCGGCTACACATTTATCGCATCCATCTCCAGCATTATGATTGCAGGCGCGATTCCAGTGCTCGCAGAGATCGACGAGTCGCTCACGATCGATCCCACAAAGATCGAGGCTCTTATCACAGAGAGAACAAAGGCTATCCTTCCCGTTCATATGCTCGGAAACCCCTGCGATATGGACGCAATTATGGCTATCGCAAAGAAGTATAACCTTTTGGTGCTTGAGGACTGCTGTCAGGCGGTCGGCGCATCTTACAAGGGCAAGAGAGTGGGTACTATCGGTGACATCGGCGCGTTCTCGCTCAACATCTTCAAGACCATCTCGTCGGGTGACGGCGGTGCTGTTATCACAAACGACGACAACCTTTACGAGAGAGCATTCGGTTACCACGATCAGGGTCATAAGCCCAACCGTCTCGGCGTTGAGGTCGGAAACCGCAGTATTCTCGGCGTAAATATGAGAATGAACGAGCTCACGGGTGCAGTTGCGCTCGCGCAGACAAGAAAGCTTGATTGGATACTTAACACACTCCGCGAAAAGAAGACAAAGCTTAAGGCAATGCTCGCTGATCTTCCCCACATTAAGTTCAGAACGGTCAACGACGAGGGAGAGTGCGCTACACTCCTTACCATCCTCTTCGATACAAAGGAGCTTGCTGAGGCATTCTGCGAAAAGACAGGCGGCAGACCTATCGCTTACTCGGGCTGGCACGTATACAACAATATGGAGCAGGTGCTTGGCAAGATGCTTCCTGCAAAGACATACAACCCCAACGATCAAGAGTACAAGAAGCATATGTTACCTGCGACAGACGACATCCTTGAGCGCGCGGTAAACATATCTGTCGGCGTTGTTGACAAGGGACTTGGCTCGGGCTACGGCATCAACATCCTCTCCACAGACGAAGAGATCGAGGCTGTAGGCAAGAATATAAGAGAGCTTATTCTTTCTCTCTGAGGTAAAAATCAATGAAGAAGCTTAAAGCCGCTATAATCGGCCTCGGTTACATTGGCGAGAGCCACATCGAGGCAATACATAGAATAGGTCTTTGCGAGCTGTGGGGCGTTTACGACGCAAACCTTGACGCCGCAAAGGCAAAGGCGGAATACTACGGTATTCCCAAGTGTTACGACAGTTTAGAGGAACTGCTTGCCGACCCCCTTATTGATGTGGTACACAATTGCACTCCTACAAAATTGCACCACGAAATAAATTGCAGAATACTCTCTGCCGGCAAGCACCTCTTTTCTGAAAAGCCGCTCTGCACGACAAGAGAAGAGTCCGACGAGCTTATTGCTCTTAAGGCCGCGCACCCCGAGCTTGCGGCAGGTGTAAACTTCAATTACCGTCTCAATCCTATGGTCACCGAGATGAAGGCAAGAATCGCGGCGGGCGAGATAGGTGACGTGCGCATTATGCAGGGCTCGTATCTTCAGGACTGGCTCCTTCTTGACACGGACTACTCCTGGCGTCTTGAGAAGGCTGTCTCGGGCGACTCCTGCGCTATCGCAGACATCGGTTCGCACTGGATGGACGCAGTACAGTATGTAACAGGTCACAAGATAACAAAGGTCATGGCAGACCTTGACACTGTTATTCCCGTGCGCAAGAAGCCCACGAAGGCAAACCTCACATTCACAAGCGCAGTTCCCTCAGACTTTGAAGAAGTCAAGGTAGAGAACGAGGACTACGGTGCGGTGCTCTTCAAGACAGACAAGGGCGCGCGCGGTGTGTTCTGCGTATCCGAGCTTTGCGCAGGTCACGGATGCTACTTCAATTTTGAGATCGACGGCTCGAAGGCTTCCTACCGTTGGAATCAGGAAGAGAATGACCGTCTCTGGATGGGCAACCGCGACGGCGACAACCGCTACATCATAAGAAATCCCAACACGCTCTCCCCCGAGGCAAAGGCGTACACGGGCCTTGCAATGGGGCATCCCGAGGGCTGGAACGATGCCTTCAAGGGCAACATCTGGGCATTCTACAAGTATGTCGCAGACGGTATGGTGGGCGAAGCTCCCTTTGCAACCCTTGAGGATGCGGCACGTCTTGTAGCGCTGACCGAGGCGATCGTAAAGAGCAGCCGCGAAGAAAAATGGATAGAAGTAAAATAATTTTATAAAATATAATTGGAGGAATAATACAATGAGCAATTTCAAGTTTTCCGTAGGCCCCTGGAACGTACACGAGGGTGCTGATGCGTACGGTCCCGCAGTAAGAAAGACTATCCCCTTCGAAGAGAAGATAAAGATGTTCAAAGAGATAGGTTTTGACGCTGTCCAGTTCCACGATGACGACGCTGTTCCGAATATGAACGAGCTCACAAACGAGGAGATCATCGCAGAGGCAAAGAAGGTCAAGGCACTTCTTGACAAGTACGGTCTTGCGGCTGAGTTCGTAGCTCCCAGACTCTGGATGGATCCCCACACCATCGACGGCGGATTTACATCCAACTCGAAAGAGGACCGTGACTTTGCGCTTTGGAGAGCTTTCCGTTCCATCGACATCGCAAAGGCACTGGGCACCGACAAGCTCGTTCTCTGGCTTGCCCGCGAGGGTACGCTCTGCTATGAGTCCAAGGATCCCGTTGAGTCCACAAAGAAGCTCATCGATGCGATCAACCAGATGCTCGACTACGATCCCAATATCAAGATCATGATCGAGACAAAGCCCAACGAGCCTATCGACAGAAGCGTATGCCCCACAATGGGTCACTGTATGGCTATCTCTGCCGCAACAAAG
>CAYZHW010000194.1:0-2901 GCA_964478105.1 uncultured Lachnospiraceae bacterium
TGTTTCTATATCAAACACCAAAGGCTCTTTCTATTATTTTGGAGTTAATATGAAGAAAAAGATATTTTACAGTGAGCTTGCGTATGTGCTTGCTCTTATCATTATGGCTTTTGCCGCGGCGTTTACCGAAAAGGCGGATTTCGGTATGTCGATGGTCGTCGCGCCCGCGTACATAATTCACCTGAAGCTTTCACAGTTTCTTCCGTGGTTTTCATTCGGGGTGGCAGAGTATTGTTTCCAGGGCGTGCTGGTCGTGCTTACCGTTATTGTGATGAGAAGATTCAAAATGTCGTACATCTTTTCTTTTGTTACTGCTCTCATATACGGCACCTTGCTGGATTTTGCAATGGGGATTGTTGCGGCTCTGCCCGATGAAGCGTTTGCGGTTCGTGTTGTGTGGTACGTTCTCGGTACTGTCTTGTGTTCGCTTGCGGTGTCGCTCTTTTTCCACACATATCTCTCGCCCGAGGCATATGAACTGATCGTGAAAGAGCTTTCACAAAGATTCGGTTTGAATATAAATAAGGTTAAAACTGCGTACGATATATTCAGCACGGTCTTGGGCGTGATACTCTCATTCTGCTTCTTCGGCTTCGGTGTGTTTGAAGGGATAAAATTCGGGACGGTGCTTTGTGCGCTCATAAACGGCTTCCTGATAAGCAGGTTTACCAAGCTTATTGAACATTTCTTTGAATTTAAAAACAGGTTTAAGATAGAAAAATACTTCAAATAATTATATAAAAGGGTTCGGGCACTGCTTGTTGTGCGGATACTTTTTTCGTTTTTTAACATTTTTACCGAAAAAAAGGATAATTATCTACAAACGGTTATATTTATAAAATATGAAAAAACTATTGCAAAAGATCGATTTTTGTGATACAATGATACGAATATAAAATGCGTTAGTTATGAACAAATGCGCATATTACGATAAAAGAAAAACAATAGGTGTGGAAGATGAATACGAAAACTTTACGTTATGTACTAAAAAGAATCGGACTGTCGCTGCTTACGGTTTGGATCGTTATTACGATTACATTTTTTGTTATGCACGCGGTTCCCGGCGGACCTTTCCTTGCGGAAAAGGCGATCTCCGAGGCGGCTCAGGCGGCGCTTGAGGCAAAATACGGTCTGGACAAGCCGCTTTTTGTGCAGTACGTTACATATTTGAAGGATATAGTCACCGAGTTTGATTTCGGTCCGTCGATCAAGCAGCGCGGACGCGAAGTTATTGACATAATTCTGGACGGAATGAAGACATCCGCAAAGCTCGGACTTGCAGCGGCAGCTATCGCTCTTGTTGCGGGAACTGTGCTTGGCTCTATTGCTGCGCTTCGCCGTAATAAGTTTATTGACCGCGTTATTATGGTCGTTACGACCGCATTCGTTTCGATGCCGTCGTTTATCATGGGAACATTCCTTTTGCTGTTGTTTACGGTGCATTGGAGACTCTTGCCCGCAAACGGCGCAGAGGCGGGCGGACTTGTTCTTCCAATCATAGCGCTCTCGCTCTCTCCTATGGCAAATATCACCCGTCTTACAAGATCGTCGATGCTTGACGTTCTCGGACAGGATTACATACGCACCGCGAAAGCAAAGGGCGTTTCTTCGGTTAAGGTCATCTTCGGACACGCGCTCAAAAACGCGCTTATCCCCGTAATCACATACTTTGGACCTATGCTTGCTTACATCGTTACAGGTTCGCTCGTCGTTGAGCAGATCTTCGCCGTTCCCGGAATCGGACGTTCGTTCGTAAGCAGTATCATCAACCGTGACTACACGCTTATTATGGGTACTACCATCGTGCTTGCGATACTTATCGTTATTATGAACCTTATAAGTGATATCCTCTATAAGGTCGTTGACCCCAGAATCACACTCGAATAAATGCACGGCAGAAAGGATCAAGATAAATATGAATAAGAAAATGTTTAGCATGCATCTTGATGTTGATGCATTTCTTCCCGCTACCGATGCGGAAAAGGAATATATGGTGCAGATGCGCCCTTCTACTACCTTCTTCCGTGACGGCGTAAAGCGTTTTGTTAAGAACAAAGTGGCTCTCGTGAGCCTTATAATTGTTGCTGTTATAACACTCAGTTGCATCATTGTTCCGTTTTTCTTCCCGTATTCTTACGATGCGCAGCTCGGCGTTCAGCTCGGAAAACCCGTTGACGCTACATATAACAATCTTGCGCCCTTCAAATACGGCGCAACCGAGCGTCAGACGATGCTCGGAAAGGCTACCGTGCACGAGATATTGATCCCCGCTCTTCTCAAATCGGAGTATGATACTCCCGAAGAAGAGGCAGCGGCTCTTGCTGTCCGTGCAGAGAAAAAAGCAGAGGCAGAAGCGATCCTCAACGCATATCTTGCGGGAAATGCTACTACCGAAGCATTTGCGGCTATCGAATCCACTCTCCCCGAGGGGGCAACATATACGCTTCGCTCAGAGATCGCTCATAAGGTGTATAAGGACACAACAAATATAAGTGACTGGGTCTGGGAAGTTGATGCTTTCGGTGCAGCGAAGAGAACTGCAGGCAATGCTACTGTCCTCGAAACGAACCGCGGTTATCATATCGTTTGTTTTGAATCATACTCCGGTGAGACCGAGAAGGTATTTCCTCATATCTTCGGTACGGACTCTGCGGGACGTGATTACTTTATCCGTATAGTATACGGTGCTCGTATCTCGCTTGCGGTCGGTTTCTTTGCAAGTATTATCGTTCTTGTTATCGGTATGACGGTAGGCTCCATCTCCGGTTATTGCGGTGGCAAGGTCGACCTCGTTATAATGCGTATAGTAGATATCATCTACTCGCTTCCGGATATGCTTCTTATCATCCTTCTTGCATCTGCCTTGAAGCAGACAAAGCTGGATCAGATAATTCAAGGCAC
>CAYZHW010000195.1:0-2882 GCA_964478105.1 uncultured Lachnospiraceae bacterium
GTCTTGTGCCTTAACCAACTTGGCCATATCCCAATATTTGATTACCGAATCAGTATACCATATTTGAGCGTGAATGTCAACAAAAAAATGCCGTGTGATGTATATATTTCCCCGAAAACAAGTATATTAACTAATGGGAAAAATATCATTTCGGAGGTAGAAATGCAAGGTGCGTCAAATAATTACTTTGAAGAGATAACGGCGATGTGTACAATATTCGAGTCTGCGGCAAAGGATCTCAACTCGCTTCTCGGAGCTTTTAGTGCAAAAAAGCTTCAAGAAATAAATGACGGGCTCCGCGTACACGCGGGGCGTGCCTACGGTAAAAAATGCTCGATCGAGGGGGAGCTTTACAGCGATTTTATAACGCCGATCGAGCGCGAGGATATAATATACATCATAAATGCGCTCGAGTACGCGGTGCACTCTTTTCTTGATGCCTGCAACAAGATGAAAATATGGGGGATCACAAGATCAAAGGGGGATGCAATAGAGTTTTCCGATACGGCGCTGCGCACTTCGGCTAAGATAAAGAAGATCTCATACGAATTTGAAAAATTCCGCAAGAACAAAAGTATAAGAACGCACATCCGCGACGCGGCGGAGCTTGCACGCGGACGCGAGCGGCTTTATATCGAAGCTATGGGAAACCTTGTAAAGAGCACTTCAAACCAGAATGAGATATTTGCCTGGTCCGAAATATATGCTTCGCTTGACGAGGTGTGTTATAGATGTGAGTGCGTTTGTGAGGCGTTTGGTGCGGCGATACTCAAAAATATATAAGGGCGTCATCAGACGCCCCTTTTTTATTTGTCGTGCTTGAGCTCTTTGAGCTCCTCGAGGAAGGTCTCAACATCCTTGAACTCGCGGTATACAGACGCAAAGCGCACATACGCTACTGCGTCGCGCTCCTTGAGCTTTTGCATAGCCATCTCGCCGAGTTCCTTTGTGGATATCTCTGCGCGAAGCGAGTTCTGAAGCTCGGCTTCTATCTCGTTTGCGATATCCTCGGCTTTTACGGGGCGTTTCTGGCACGCCTTCATAATACCGCCGAGCAACTTGGACTTGTCGAAGAATTCCTTGCTTCCGTCCTTTTTGATGACGATAAGCTGAATGGAGTCTATTACTTCAAAGGTCGTAAATCTCTTCTTGCAGGACAGGCACTCGCGACGGCGTCTGATGCTCGCAAACTCGTCGATGGGACGGGAATCTATGACCTTGCTTTCAATATAACCGCAGTGTGGGCATTTCATAATCGGATGTGATATCCTTTCGATAAAAATTCATTATCTTATCATACCACAAAAATCGGATTTTGTAAAGTTTTTCAGCAAATATTGTGGTCGAGTCTGAAATCTTCCACAATATCTCCGAGAGTGCAGGGAGTTACGGTGTTGCGCACAAGCATATCAAACAGAGAGAGCGCGTCGCTTCGTCTGCATGCAAATTCATATATGTTCTTTTCCTCAAGGACCGTGTTTGCATCGAGTTTCATTATTGAGATCGAAAAGAATTGCTTTCCGAGATGTCGGTTTTGGGCAACGAACTCTATGGGCGATCTTCCGCCGCAGAGCTTATATATGAGCATACTGTCTTGGTCGATCTGCCGTATGGCTATCTTTCCTGTCGTTGCGGGAGCTTTTTTCTCGAGAGTTTTCATTTCCTTACTCCTTGTTTTTTTGTTGTTTCTTGTCTTTATTTTATCATATTTGCGCTCACGGTCAAGAAAAACAGTTCGACATTATTCTTGTGATAAAATGTAATAATTTTACTTAAAAGGTAAAATATGGAAATAAAATGATGCAGATTGTCGAAAAAGGTTGGCGACAAATGTCGAAAAGGGAATTATTATAATAGAAACAGCCGATGAAAAGTCGGGGGTAAAAATGGGAAAACAGCGTTTGTAAAGCGCAAATACCGCCTGCGCTTTATCAAAAAACAAAAATCCGCCGATCAAGGCGGATTTTTTAAAAAGAGAAATAATATGTTTAGAGGAACAATAATTGTGCTTTGAAAAGACCGTTTTTGTGTGATAAAATAAAAATGAAAATAAAATAACTTTGATTTATTTAATAATTCCCCGGAAGTTGCCCCCTTGCCAATAAAACGGATTAAGATGCGGACCGCCGTGGGAAAAACGGAATAAAACAATAAATTGGAGATCGAAATGAAGCTTTTTAAAACATTTTGCAACATCGGAAAAAGGGCGAAAAATGTTCTTCTTGTCGGGCTTCCGATAATAGTGATCGAGCTGTGTTTTGTGCTCGTGATGCTTCTCGGTGCAGACACCAAAGAGACGGTTGCCCTCATACATACCTTCCCGCTTATTATGGAAAACATCCTGCTCAGTCTCGTTCTGACAGTCGGCGGTGCGATACTGCTTGATTTTTGCGAAAAGGAAGCAGGGGAAGGGTGAAGAGCGCTTACAGAGATGCTCCAAGATTTAGTGACATCATTTTCTCACTTATTCTTTCACTTTCACTTTTTGCGCGTTCTTTTGCGGCTATGCAGGCATCCGTGCTTTGATCGGGGGATATCCCGAGTTCTTGGCAGTATTTGCTAAGCTTACATTCGTATATCTTTTTTTGCCAATCTTCTTTGGAGTCTCCCAAAGTATGTGCGAGTATTACGTTGAATTCGGTCGGCGCGTTGTCTATGTAGACCCATTTAAAAAGGTCTTTCTTTTTGACTTTCTTAAATGCATCCAGAGAAAAATTGATCGAGACGGCTTTGTCTACCAATTCTTGAAGATCGTTGTTTTCATCAACAAAATGATGCGAGCCGTCTTTGTAATAATAAAGCTCGTAACGCACAAAATTCCCCCCGTAATAAAATTACCGTATACCCCCGCACAGCGCGCGGGGGCGGCAGACCAAGATCCC
>CAYZHW010000196.1:0-2868 GCA_964478105.1 uncultured Lachnospiraceae bacterium
AACGAGGGCAGCGGCGGACTTATCTGTATAATACTGTAATAAAAAATCAAGACTGACGGCACAAAATGACGTCAGTCTTGATTTTTATTTATCGAGCAAACTTCGGTACGGCAGAGTATGTAATCGATACTTACATTATAAAAATCGGCAAGAATAAGCAGGTTTTCTGTTGTAGGTATTCGGTTTGACTCTTTTTTGTTGACAAAAAATGTGATATGATATATCATAATGGTATGAATTTTTACGGAGGTCACAATGAAAAAGACCGTATCTTTATTGATGTTACTTCTTTTGACATCGTTGATATTTGCAGGATGTAACGAGCCCGCTGTGCTTGATGATACAGTGGTTTTGGGCGAGGCGTATCCCGGCGAGGAGGATTTCTATATCGTAGCCGAGGAGACGTACGGGGAGCTTGATCTGCTTCATATGCAGTACTCTGATGGCATCGTGCTTCTTACCGTCAGAAACTATATGACCGGTGATATTTCGCTATCAACGTACAATATTCACACGGGTGCGCGTTCGGATAAGCTTAGAAGCACAGTTGTTTCGACTTTTAAATTCAAGAGCGGATTCTTGCCTGACGGCGGAATATACACCTTTGATGGTGCATCGTGTGCGCTCACATTTTATGACGACGCGCTGAATGAGACACAAAAGCGTAATTTCGTGAATATAACTGTTGAAGAGATATACGTGGGCAGCGAATATGCATTCTGCACTTCGGGAAACTCTGTCTTGCGCGTTTCTCTTGTGAACAACGCCGCACAAACGCTTGCAACCTTCGAGGATTTTGCGGATTCTTCTCTAAGATTTATAGGTGCGGACGGGGATAAGCTTTACCTCACGGGGTACGGATATGATTTTATAAATCATCTTATCGTTTGCGATATGAAGAGCGGAGAGTGTGTTGACCTTGGGGAATATACAGGCAAGCTGCAGATGAGCGGCGATATTGCCGTAAATGACACAGGCAACGGCGAAACTCTCTCTGTCTACGAAACGGAAAAACCGGGACTTTTGAGCGAACTGTATCTTTCATCCGAAGGTGAGATCCTTTTGGGGGTGGGCAATGGAATGGTCTGTACGACTACGCACGTGGGTGACGACACATTGCTGACGCAAAATCTGTACCTCTATTCGCTTTCGCGCGGACGCCTTATCGCAACAGCGGATTTTGAGTATGATCTCGATCTCTTCCAATCAAGCATCCGTGAGATCTTTGTGGTCGATTCCGAGCATATTCTTTTTGAGGTGATCGATGACAACAAGAGCAGGATCGTGCTTTGGAGATATTCGGATTCGCCTGCTGAGGACACACGCTCGGATATGCTTCTGGTTACGGGCATAAATGAGAAATACGAATCGGAAAACGAAAAGCTTTGTGCCAAGATATCCGAGGAATACGGTATAGATATTATTTTGGGTGACGATGCGGTAAGGTATTATCCCGATTATGTCGTTGTGCCCGAAACCGATGCGAAGACGATAAACGGAGCGCTGACAGAGGTCTTATCCGTGCTTGAAAAATACCCTGAGGGATTTTTTGCCGAGCTTGAGCAAAAGAGCTATTACGACGATGTTTTTATCGTACTTTGTAAAAGTCTGTTGCCCTCGCACCGAGGCAGTCTTGAGAGCGCTTCGGGATATTCGATCGGACTCGATGCGCACTATATCCTTGTTTCTATAGCAAAGGACGATATTGCAAGCACTCTGTCTCACGAGGTAATGCACGTTATCGAGAGCGTTATGCATTCGCATTCGCACACTGCGTTTGGGGATTGGAAAGATCTTAACCCCGAGGGATTTGAGTATAAGAATTCCTACATTGACGAAAACGGGAAAGAGTACACCTACGACACGCTTTTTGAGCATACGCCGTACGATCCCGCAAGTCTTTGGGATGTAAATAATATATACTTCTTTGACTATTATTCGCAGACATTTGAGAAGGAGGATAGGGCAAGGGTCTTTGAAATGCTTATGGAGGATGAGCTCTCGCCTGACTTTGTGGGTGAGAATCTATTAAAAAAGGCGAAGTATCTGTGCGGATGCCTTGACGACTTTTTTGATTGTGTTGACGGCGACAAGGATATCTTCTGGGAAAGAATTTTAAAATAATATTAAAAACACTCTTGACAATTAAAACAGGATGTATTAATATATATAATGTTTTTTTACTTTAACATTTTGAGAGAGGAGTATTATTTTGAAGCACGTTTGCACTCTTTGCGGATATGAGTATGACCCCGAAATGGGTGACCCCGATGCGGGAATAGATGAGGGAGTCGAGTTTTACGAGCTCCCCGATGATTGGACTTGTCCCCTTTGCGGCGCAGGCAAGGACGACTTCGAGGAGACCGAAGACTACGTCGACGACAGACCGATAATTGATGAATGAGCAAAAAGACCGTACTTGAAGTACGGTCTTTTTACTTGGATTTTTTGGCACCCGCAACGGGAATCGAACCCATAACTACCCCTTAGGAGTGACCTCGAAACACGGTCGTAGAGTTACTTCCTATACCCGATAATCCCGTATTTTCAAGGCTTTTTCGCACATTGAGTGTTAAGCTGTGTTACGGAATTACTGCTAATTTTACTCCGTTTTTGACCGTCTAATTAGATGGGAATTAGCAAGGGGTTCGGATTTAGGGAAACGGTTTTATTCCCACAAGATGCCTTTATTTAATCGCTTGTACCTCGGTTTGTTACCGGGTTTGATTTATTATAAGTTACTTCGCTAAATTGGGATTTCTCAGTATGTTTCTTCAAGTTCGCGTTGAATTTCTTCTGCTCGTTTGATTTGTTCATTTAAGTTCCATTTTCCAATGTTCACACCGTCTTTTAAAAACATAGAACCGC
>CAYZHW010000197.1:0-2856 GCA_964478105.1 uncultured Lachnospiraceae bacterium
GGACGGATGGCAGGTCTGCCGCGAGATCAGAGAAATGTCCAGCAAGCCTGTCATTATGATAACCGCCAAGGGAGAGGTCTTTGACAGGGTGCTCGGTCTTGAGCTCGGTGCCGACGATTTCGTTGTAAAACCTTTTGATATGAAGGAGCTTTCCGCGCGTGTAAAGGCTGTACTTCGCCGTTATTCCTCGCATAACACACAAAATGACGACGAGGTCATCAAGTTTGAAAACATAGAGATAAGCTTGCAGAAGTACGAGCTGAAGCTCAACGGCAAGCCGATCGACGTTCCACCGAAGGAGCTTGAACTTCTTTATTTCTTAGCTTCAAATTATAACCGCGTATTCACACGTGACCAGCTTCTTGACAAAGTCTGGGGTTTTGATTATCTCGGCGACTCGCGAACCGTCGATGTTCACGTGAAGAGATTGCGCGAAAAGCTTGAAGGCGTGTCCGATAAATGGGTGCTCAAAACTGTTTGGGGCGTCGGATACAAATTTGAGATTTTACAATAATCAGATTCTGATACGCCAATGTCGTTTTTCGCCATTGGCGTATATAAGTAGTAAGGTGTTCATATGTTTAAAAGTGTATTTACAAAATATATAACAGCCTTTATGTTGATAATCATTGTAAGCTTTGCAATGCTTGTGTCCATTATTGTGTCCGTGGTCAATAACTACTCAACCAACGCCAAGGAAGACCTTGTGCTGAGAGCATCCCACGCTGCAACCGGATATTTTGAAACCGATCTTGAGGCTAACGGAAGAATAATTGATTTCGGAACGTACGTGAAGGACAATAAAGCCGAGTTTCAGTCTTTGTTCAATTCGTTTTCGAGCTATGCGGAAGAGGTAGTATTTCTTGTCGCAGATAACGATGGAAATATTCTTCTCGCATCGGGCGAAGATTCTTCGAGATATATAAAAGTAAGCATTTCCAAAAGTATGATGGATGAGATCAACAACGGCGAGGAGATAACCAGAACGAGCGACCTAGATTCAATTCTCGACGGCCCTCACCTTATCTGCGCGACTCCGATAACCCAATCCGACGATTCTGTCGTCGGTACGGTCTTTGCTTGTGCCTCGTCGGTGAGCCTGACGGCGCTCCTTGAAGTTATGATAAAGACCATTGTTATGGCGAGCCTTTGGGTCATTCTCGCGGCGCTTATCGCGGTGTACTTCATAAGCGAAAAGATCATCGGACCGCTTAAAGCAATGAGCTACGCGGCAAAAAGCTTCGCCGCAGGCAAATTTGACACTCGCGTTCCCGTAAAGGGTAAGGATGAGGTTGCAGAGCTTGCTACAGCGTTCAATAATATGGCGACAGACCTTGAAAACTTTGAAAATATGAGACGTGGATTCCTTGCTAATGTCTCGCACGATTTGCGTACGCCGATGACAACCATAGCTGGATTTATCGACGGTATAATCGACGGCGCGATCCCGCCCGAAAAGCACGGCTACTATCTTAATATTATAGCTACCGAGGTAAGACGCCTCTCCCGCCTTGTCGGAACGCTTCTCGATATCTCGAGGATCCAGTCGGGAGACCGTCAATTCAACAAGTGCGCATTTGACATATGCGAAATGGCAAGACAGATCGTTATTTCCTTCGAACAGAAGATCGACAAAAAGAAGCTCGATGTTGAGTTTGATTGCGACAGAGACAATATGCTCGCTTTTGCCGACAGGGACTCTATCTATCAGCTTTTGTATAACCTCTGCGATAACGCCGTGAAGTTCTCGCGTGAGGGCGGAAAATACCGCGTTTCGGTTCACGAAAAGGACAAAAAACTGATAATAAGCGTGTATAACGAAGGTCAGGGTATCCCCGACGAAGACCTGCCCTTTGTCTTTGACCGCTTCTATAAGAGCGACAAGAGCAGAGGCCTTGATAAAATGGGAGTAGGCCTCGGACTTTATATTGCAAAAACGATAATCGACGCACACGAAGAAGAGATCCGTGTCGACAGCACTTACGGTGAATACTGTAAGTTTACATTTACGTTGCAGGCTACCCACAACGTTGCCGCAACATCGGACGAAAGTATCTAAGGAGAAAATTATGGCAGAATTTTGGAATGATCTAAGCGCCTTTTGGGAGTATATGCATGACTTAAACTCGGTTACCATCCCGTTAAGACTCTTTCTCGCGCTTCTTTTGGGCGGTATAATCGGCCTCGAACGTGAGCGCAAGCACCGCCCCGCAGGATTTCGCACATATATGCTCGTCTGCCTCGGCGCGGCACTCACTATGATGATAAGCCAATTCCTTATTGAAGAGGGATATTCAAGCGACGCGTCGCGTATCGGCGCGCAGGTCGTAAGCGGCGTCGGATTTCTCGGTGTCGGAACGATCATCGTCACAAAACGCCAGCAGGTCAAAGGTCTTACCACCGCGGCGGGGCTTTGGGCATCCGCCTGTATGGGGCTTGCAATAGGAGCAGGATTTTATGAAGCTGCGTTTTATTCCTGTCTCTTTATCCTGATTGCATTCTCCATCCTCAACCGCTTCAACGCCTTCTTTTTGTCAAGAGCAAGAAGTATGACGCTCTATGTTGAATATGTCGGATCGGAAGAGCTCGGTGTCATAATAGAATCGATAAGAAAACTTAACGCAAAGGTCACAGACGTGGAGATATCAAAATCCAAGACCGATAAAGAAAAGATATATGGCGTCATACTATCAATAGAAACGCCGAAGAAGCTTATCCATACAGAGATAATAACCACAGTAGCTACAGTGGAAGGCGTCCGCTCGGTAGAAGAATTGTAAAAAAGCAAGAGCTGTCAAAAGGTATACCTTTTGACAATTGTACCCCTATGCAAAAAAGCAAGTATTTTATGCAAAA
>CAYZHW010000198.1:0-2748 GCA_964478105.1 uncultured Lachnospiraceae bacterium
GAACGAGCTCGTATGTTGTAAGCGACTGCTTGATAGCATCGGGGTTAGCCGTGGGTTTATCCATCTTGTTGATCGCAACGATGATCTCAACGCCCGCAGCCTTTGCGTGGTTGATCGCCTCTATTGTCTGGGGCATAATACCGTCATCGGCCGCAACAACGAGTATCGCAATATCGGTTGCCATAGCACCGCGCGCACGCATTGCGGTAAATGCTTCGTGACCGGGAGTGTCAAGGAATGTGATCGGCTTGCCGTTTATCTCCACTCTGTAAGCACCGATATGCTGTGTGATACCGCCTGCCTCGCCCTTGGTAACGTTTGTGTGACGGATAGCGTCGAGTATCGATGTCTTACCGTGGTCAACGTGACCCATAACGCAAACGACGGGATCACGGGGCTTGAGGTTTTCCGCCTCATCATCAGACTCGTCAAATAGTCTTTCTTCTATTGTAACTACAACTTCCTTTGTAGCTATAGCACCGAGCTCATCTGCGACAAGGAATGCTGTGTCGTAATCTATTACCTGGTTTACGCTTGCCATAACGCCCATAAGCATAAGCTTCTTAATGACCTCGGAAGCTGTGATCTTAAGACGTGATGCAAGCTCACCGACCGTGATCTCCTCGGGGATCGTGATCTGAAGCGGCTGCTTCTTTGCTCGCTCAACGCCCTGCTTACGAAGCTTCTCCATTGCCATACGCTCTTTTTCCTTCTCGCGGTTGTAAGCGTCGCGGCTGTTCTGCTTCTTGAGCTTCTGGCGCTCGGATGCGTGATCGTTCATACCCGCATCGGATGCGAACTGTTCAAGTCTCTCATCGTACTTGGAAAGGTCAACGCTCGAGCTTCTTGTGTCAACAACACGTGTAGCGCCTCTCGGCTTTTCTTGGCCGGGAGCGGTCGTGCCGCGCACGATGGGCTTGGGCTGGAACTTCGGATATGTCGGTCCCTGTCCCTCGTCACTGCGTCTGTCCTTATTAAACTTGTTATTGTTGCCGCCGAAACGGTCATTCGGCTTTGCGCCTTTGTTATCAAAGCGGTTGTTGCCGCCCTGCGCGAAACGCTCACCCTGCGGTCTCTGATTTCCTGCAAAGCGGTCGCCCTGCGGTCTTTGGCCGTTGCCCTGCGGTGCGTTATTATTGAATCTGTCAAATCTGCTGTTCTGGGGTGCGCCTGCAGGTCTTGTCTGGGGACGCTCGCCCTGATTCTGTCTTTGAGCAAACTCTTTTGCGGGTGCCTTCTGCTCGGCAGGCTTCTTGGGCTCGATCTTAGGAGCGGTTTTTTCCTCGGCCTTTAACTCGGGTTTCTTCTCCTCTTTTACGGGAGTGCTCAAGGCAGGCTTAGCTTCGGTCTTGGGAGCTTCTTCGACCTTTGCCTTGGGAGTCTCTTGGGGTTTCTCTTCCTTGGAAGCTATCTTTACCTTTCCTGTAAGATAGTCGTCAATATTCGAGATCTGGTTTTTCTTTGTCATCTGGTTGATGAGCATACCGAACTCTATCGCCTCAAGAGTTGTCTGCGACTTGCCCTCGATATTAATTTCCGCAAGCGCATCTATGACCACCTTGGTCTTTACGTTAAAATCCTTTGCTATCTGGTTTACGCGAAATTGAGAATTCTGTGCCATACTTATCTCCGTTTATCCAAGTCTTGCCGACCTGATTTTCCTTTCTTTAAGAAATATTTTGCCGTTATCACATGGATTTGTATAAGATAAAATCGTTACGATTGATTTTGTGACTCGGGCAAAAAAGACATTACAGCCCGGCTCATTTCTTCGTCTGTGACAGCTACCGCCGCCACAGAGCCGCCCTTCTTTCCGATACAATGTGCAAGCTCTTCGGAAGAGAGAGGCAATATATGTTTTTGTACTCCGTAATATGAGCATCTGTCGGATAGCCGCTTATGCGTATTCTCCGACACGTCCGCCGCCTCGAGTACGAGAAGCGGGGTACTGCCCTTTTTTTGTGCTTTGAGCGCGATGCAGATCTGCTCGCATCCGATTATGATCTTTCTCGCTCTTGCGCACATCCCTATCATAAGCGGGAGCTTCTTTGCCGTATCCTGTGTATCACTCACCGATGCTCAGCTCCTCTTCCATTTTTGCATATATCTCAGGGGGAATGTCGCATTCAAGCACCCGTTCTATGCGCTTGCTTTTTTTGGCACGCAAAAGGCATTGCACGTCGCGGCAGATATATGCGCCGCGCCCCGATTTCTTGCCCGTAAGATCGAGGCTTATATCTCCCTCGGGACTTCTTACGACTCGTATAAGCTCATTTTTGGGGAAGCGTCCGTTACATCCCATACACTGTCTCTCGGGTATCTTCTTCTGCTTCTGCATACCGTTGCCTTTCTTTACTCTGTTTTAATGTCTATCTTGTAGCCTGTAAGTCTTGCCGCAAGTCTTGCGTTCTGACCTTCCTTACCGATAGCAAGCGAGAGCTGATCGGGTTCGACTATTACCTTGCAGCTTCTCTCACCGTCAAGAGTTACCGAGATAACATTTGCAGGCGAAAGCGCCGCCGCGATATACTCCTCGGGAACTTCGGAATATTTGATGATATCTATCTTCTCGCCGCGAAGCTCCTCTACAATGCCGGAGATCCTCATACGGTAGTTACCGATACAAGCACCGACTGCATCAACATCGGGGTCACGCGACACGACAGCGATCTTTGTTCTCGATCCTGCCTCACGGGATACGCCCTTTACAAGAACGACGCCGTCCTGGATCTCGGGGATCTCAAGCTC
>CAYZHW010000199.1:0-2714 GCA_964478105.1 uncultured Lachnospiraceae bacterium
CTACACACTCTCTCCCACATACTCTATCTGCAAGAACCACGGTTATATCGCAGGCGAGAAATATACCTGCCCCGAGTGCGGTACAAAGACAGAGGTCTACAGCCGTATCACAGGTTACTACAGACCCGTTCAGAACTGGAACGACGGTAAGAGCCAGGAATTCAAAGACAGAAAGACATACAACATCGAAACATCCAAGCTCAAGGTTCAAGAACCCGAGGCAAACGTTCCTATGCTGTTTGTTACAAAGACCTGCCCCAACTGCAAGATAGCAAAACAGCTTCTTGATGCAGAGGGTATCGAATACAAGGTCGTTATGGCTGAAGAAAACATCGACCTTGCAAAGAAGTTCGGCATCATCCAGGCTCCCACAATGGTAGTCGAAAACGGTGACGGCTTCGAAAAATACGCAGGCGCTGCTGCTATCAAGCAGTTCGTAGCCGCAGTAAAAGTAAAGGCATAAACAATGTACGATATTATTGTAATCGGATCCGGCACAGCCGGAATGACTGCCGCCCTGTACGCTCTGCGTGCGGGGCGCACAGTCCTTTTACTTGAGGGAAACGGTATCGGCGGACAGATCGCCTCTTCCCCCAAGGTTGAAAATTTCCCCTCTATCAAAGAGATAAGCGGAAGTGAATTTTCCGACAACCTCTTCTCTCAGGTTATGGATCTCGGAGCCGAGTTCGGATTTGAGAACGCTCTTGAGGTCATCGACAACGGCACAACAAAGATGGTAAAGACCGACGAGGGCGAGCACGAGGCAAAGGCGGTCATCATCGCCACCGGACTCAAGCACCGCCCGCTTCCCGTAGAACGCGCCGAAGAAATGGTCGGACGCGGCATCTCGTACTGCGCGGTCTGTGACGGAATGTTTTTTAAAGACAAGGATGTTGCAGTCGTAGGCGGCGGAAACACCGCACTTCAGGACGCAGCTTACCTCTCCCAATACTGCAAAACGGTATACCTCATCCACCGCCGTGATACCTTCCGCGGCGAGAACAGCAATGTCAAAGCGCTTGAAGGAAAAGAAAATGTCAGATTCATTCTCGACACGATCGTCACCGAGCTTGTAGGTGAAGAGCTTATCGAAGGTCTCAAGATCAAAAATGTAAAGACCGAGGTCGCAGGCGAGCTTGCGGTATCGGGAGTATTCTCGGCTGTAGGACAGACCCCGCAAAGTGCAGCTTTTGCCGGACTTGTCGATCTTGACGAGGGCGGATACGTCATCGCAGGCGAGGACTGCAAGACCAGCCGCGAGGGCATATTTGTCGCGGGCGACTGCCGCACAAAGGAGATACGCCAGCTCACAACAGCGGCATCCGACGGCGCTACGGCAGCCATTGCCGCATCGGCATATATAGGAATATAAAGTAAAGTCCTATCTTCAGATAGGGCTTTTTCTTTTTTGCCTTGACAAACCGTTTTAGTTATGTTATTTTATTTTTGACAACAGCACATAGGAGGTAGCTATGAAAAAGCGTTTTACAACATCTATCCCGATCTTTTCGGATAAGATCACAACAGATAAAGCAAGAAATGAATTTTTAGGCGAGCTAAAACGCGCTAAGGCAGACCGTGTAATGTTGTGTGTTAACAGACATTTTGACGACGGATCGCTTGCGCGCGAGTGCGGGATACTGCGTGAAAACATAACTTTTTTTGAAAAAAACGGCATCACCCCTGCAATTTGGATGGGTTCTACCATCGGACACGGAGTACCGCTCACTCACGATGAGAAGCGGGTCGGAAAGCTGCCCTTCACAGACGTAACCTCGCTTCACGGGGAGACCTTCTATGAATCATTCTGTCCGCTTGACGAAGCATTCACCGATGCTATTGCAAAACAGTTCACAGAGCTTGCAAAATGCGGCGCAAAAACGATAATTATCGACGATGATTTTCGCCTTAGTATCCGAGGGTTCGATATAAATTGCTTCTGCCCTCTTCATCTTGGCGAGATGGAAAAGCTCCTTGGTAAAAAAGTAGACCGCGAGATGCTCGAACCGTATATTCTCTGCGACAAACAAAACAAATACCGCGATACCTGGCTTGCCGTACAGAGAAAAGCAATGTTGGGCTTTGCTCAAAAACTTCGTGATGCGGTAAACGAAATAGACCCCACAGTGCGCCTTGCCCCCTGCTCGACCTATAGCTCATGGGGTACGGACGGTTACTATCCGACCGAGCTTGTAAAGATACTTGCCGGCAACAATCCGCCTCTTATGCGTCTTTTCGGCGCACCATATTGGGCGGCAGAGAGCTCCAATCCCCTTCCGCTTATATTTGAGCTTATACGAGTTCAAGATGAGATAGTTAAGGGCGAAGGAATAGAGACCATATGCGAATGTGACGCTTATCCGCGCCCAAGACAAAACTGTCCGGCATCCTATCTCTTGCTCTACGATGCATTCATCAGATGCGCCACAGATCTTGACGGAAGCTTGAACTATATGCTTGACTATACCTCGTCCGCCCGCTACGAAACGGGATATATCGACCGTTACGTACGCGCGCTCCCCAAGCACGAAAAAATGGCAGAGCTTTTTTACGGTATGAGCCCCGTAGGTGTGCGTTCGCTCTTTCATTGGGACACCTTTGGAAGCGCTGACTTTTCGGCATTTGAAACCGTCCCCTCTCCCAAGGATATGCTGAAAACAATATATCCCAAGGGCACAGGAATGCTCGCACGTCTCTCTATCCCCACGGCACAC
>CAYZHW010000200.1:0-2710 GCA_964478105.1 uncultured Lachnospiraceae bacterium
GTGTTATGGATAAATTCAAAATCTATTTCGGGGTTGCCCTGAATGAGCAAGCATACGGTTTCGACCACATCTCCAAGCGGAGTGTAATCAATGCTCGTAGTATCAAATGTAGCGGATATCGTTGTACCGTGGTCATCGGGTTTTGTAGATGAAACGATCTTCACGCCGCCGCCCGTCTGTTCCGCCGCAAGTGTGAGGAGCGGGATACCCATTCCAACCTTTCTTGTCGTGCGGGTGGTATAAAACGGATTCGCGACCTTTTGAAGCGTCTCATCTGACATTCCGCATCCGTCATCGCTGATACTGAGCGTCATTATTCCCTTTTCATCCTCGATAAGGGAGATACCGATATTCTTTGCCCCGGCCGTGACCGAGTTTTTGGTTATATCAAGTATATTAAGTGAAAGTTCTTTCATCTTTTTTCCCTTTCTTTGATTTTTCGGGACTTATTTGGACTGCTCTTTTAACATTCTTATGAGCTCTCTGCGCACCTTTTCGCTCGAGTAAGGCTCATCGTCGATCTCGATCGCGTTTGCCGCCTCGTTTATATCCCAGAGGTGATGCGCGTCCGAGCTGCAAAGGACGGGCAGGTTTTTTAGTGATTCATATTTTTCCTTGTACGGTGCGACATTGTCACCGTCATTGAACTCGACGTATCCGAATCCCGGCTCGGGAGGGATATCTCCCAGCACGGCGATAACGCCGTTCGATTCTCTGTCTACGTGTGCGGGGAACGCGACTCCGTTATGCTTTTTCACAAGCTCGGTTGCCGATTCTATGTCAAGCATAGTAGCGAAAATGAGAATATCCGGCTCTGTGCCGCAGGGCTCGTCTCCAAGTGCGACATAGATCTGATCGCCGAATATTTCCGGCTTATTCTTCATTTTCGATTTATACGGCAATAGTGCTGCGTCAAAGGCTTTAGCGTCATCGAGGCTCGGAAAAAGAGCTACGACGTGAACGTCCTCGGACGTTGTGATCTCCATACCGGGGATCGGTACGAGTCCGTACGTTTTGCAAGCGTCAAAGAACGTCTCGCAGTTTCCGCAGGAGTTATGGTCGGTCAGTGCAATCAAATTAAGACCGTTCAGCGCCGCCATACCCGCTATATTGTATGGAGTCATATCATTGTCTGCACACGGCGAGAGACAGGAATGAATATGAAAATCGTAATAGTATTTACTCATGGTATTTAGCTGTGCAAAAAGCTGTATAGCTTTCCGGCGACAGCGAATTCATCCTCTTCGGAAGAAAACATATTGATGCCCTTCTCTTTAGCAAGAGAAACCAGCTCTTCCTCTGCCTCGCAGCCCTCGCAGATTATAATACAGGGCACATCGGCCAAAGTAGCCACGGCGATTATGTTTTTGTTGGTCATTATTGTGATCCAAGCATCCTCGTCTCCCGCTCTACCCATCACCCAGCTGAGAAGGTCACCGCAGTAGCCGCCGTGCACTTCACGCGTAGGATCCGAAAGATTGATAGTCGCAAGTCCGAGTTTTTCTTTCAAAGTAATTACATCCATGATTAATCCTTATTATCTTCGGAAGTTTCTATCTCAAACTGTTCGCCGAACATAGCATAATATTTCTGAAGCTGATCTTTCAGCTTGATTATGCAATCCGACTCCTTTGCCTCGCCCTTTACGATATCCTCAGCAAACGCTCTGCAAGTGGGAGCGCCGCAGGAACCGCAGTCAAGGTTCGGGAATTTGGGATAAAGCTTCTGAATCTCTGACATTTTTCTGATCGCTTCGCCTGCGTCATCAGAAAGCTGAAAGACGGGCGAATAGTCGACCGAGGTGTCCCAAAGAACTTCACACGGAAGCTCGTGGGTCTCCGAAATATTTACGGCATTTGTGATGTGGTTCTGCGAAACGGGAAGATACCTGCGCAAATTCTGAAGTCTTGCTTTGGCTATGTACGGGTTTTCGACCGTAAGCGTTCCGCCGACGCATCCGCCGTTGCAGGCGTTGAGCTCGATAAACTCAATGCCCGAGATCTTATCGTTCTCGATCTCATCGAGAACCTTAATAACATTCTCAATTCCATCCGCCGCAAGGTATTTGTCGTTAAAGAGAGCCGCCGCTTCTCCGCCCGCCCCCGCCCAGCTGATACCGATTATGCCGGTCTTGGACAGAGACTTGGGATTGTCGATCTTCTTCATAGCCGCTACGAGCTTGAAGTAGACCTCACTAATAGCCAGCGTTCCGTCGAGGTCTGTTTTTGAGACGCCGATGGGATTTTTCATATAACTGACCTTTGCGGGACAGGGAGAGATAAAGAACACTCCGATATCCTCTCTCTTAAGCTCGGGATGGGACGCAAGGGTCTCATCCTTAGCCATTCTTGCCGCAAGCTCGATCGGAGCAAGAAGCGGAAGGACATTTTCGCAAAGAGACGGAAATCTCACGCTTATAAGTCTTACGACAGCGGGACAGGCAGAGCTGATTATCGGTTTTTTCACTCTCGGATCGCGAAGATACTTTCGTGTGTATTCCGACACAAGCTCAGCTGCACGCGCAACCTCAAACACGTCGTCAAATCCGATGTCAAGAAGACCTGTGAGAACATAGTCAAGGTCGTCAAGATTATCAAACTGACCGTAGAGCGCGGGTGCGGGGAGTGCTATCTTATATTTAAAATTGTTTATGCAATCAAACGGGTCGTATATTGCCCGCTTGGCACGGTAAGGACATACTCTGATACAT
>CAYZHW010000201.1:0-2630 GCA_964478105.1 uncultured Lachnospiraceae bacterium
CGCCCTGAGCGAGCTTTCTGAAGAAGGAGTGGAGTGAGTATACCGTTCCCTCTTCTCTTGTGCCGTTCTTCCATTCGTTGTAATCGATAGCATCTCCCATCATAGCCCAGGATACCGTGGAGTAGATTCCGAGTCCGAGCGAGAATATGAGCTGGAAGAGAATATAAATCATAAGGTCAAGACCTGTGTTGTCAGGCATAATGATAAAGAGACCGAGTCCCGATACCATCGAGAGAATGGAACCGAATGTTGCAAGTTCCTTCTTGCCGAACTTATCGACCATCTTTCTTGCAAGAGGAGTGAAGCATACTATCGGGATCATAGCAAAGAGCTGAACAACGCCCGAGATCTTCGCGTTATTGTAATAAGACTGGAAGATAACAGTAACAGCTGTTGCCGCGCCCTGCATACCTATAAACATACCCATAGCCGCAACCGTTGCACCGACTGCTGCACGATTCTTTACAAAGTTGCCCATTGCTCTGAAAACATTGAACTTTTCTTTTTTCTCGCTAAGTTCAACAGCCTTTTCAACACGGATCTCTGTATTGCGGATCATAAACTGGAAGCAGATGAATCCGAGCGCGCCCATAATAAGAGCGGCGATAAATACTCTCTCTCCGATAAGGTTGTCTTCGTTATCATAAATGATAAAAGGAAGAATGACCATCGGAAGCATATTACCGAATATCGAACCGACAGAACGCCATGCCGAAAGCGATGCTCTGTCCTTTACATCATCGGAGATAAGTCCGAGAAGCGAACCGTAAGGAACGTTAGCAACCGTATAGAAAGCATCCCATACAACGTATCCTGCGACAAAGATTATTCCCTTTGCCCATACAGGTGCGTTCGGGAAAGGAAGGAAGCAGCACGCGCCGCCTACTATAAGTCCGAGAGAACCTGCCCAGATATAGGCCAAGAATTTGTTTCTCTTGTATTTACGTTTGTCCGCGTCTACGAGCGAACCGATAAGGGGGTCATTGATAGCGTCCCAAAACTGGACTACAACAAGAAGAAGTGCATACCAAAGGTCCATCCCCATAAACTGTGTCCAGAATATGGACATCGTGCTCTTAAGAGCAAAGCTCATGTTACAGCCGAGATCTCCCGCCGCATAAGCTAAACAGTCGCGCATTCCGAACGGACGGCGGCCGTTTTCATTAAGAACTGCTTTTTTACTCATTTTATACAAGCCTCCTACTAATATAGTTGTGTGAGTAAAGTACTAATTTTATTATAAATTCTTTCACAGATATCAGTGAGGAAAATTTTTACTAATTTTTGTATTATTTTTATATCAATACCAAAAAAAACATTGAAAATTAATTAAATATGTACTATAATTAAAAAAACAGCAATTTTATTTTTGTTTATTTTGACAATGTAAAAAAGGAGGCTGTATGAACTACGACGGCGAATTGAATCTTCTTTGCAACACATTTAAAAAAAGCCGTGTGCCGATTTTTTCTTTTTGTGCCGATGATGATGCAAAAGATGCGGTGGACGATAATTTCAAAATGCTCTTCGGAAACGCCGCAAAACTCTCAACAAAATATTTTTTTGAAAAGACCGAGCCTCGGACAGTATACCATCTTCACACGTCATTCGCTTTTTCGTATATAATGTTTCAGCTTCCGCTGAAAAGCGAGAAGACCGTGCTCGTAATAGGTCCCTATCTTTCTTCAGAGCACGAGCATATACCGATCTTTGAAATAAGCGAAAAGTACGGTATCCCTCCACGGCTTCATAAGTTTCTTGACGCTTACTACCGCAACATTACATATCTTCCCGACAGCAGTCATCTTTTTATTATGCTTGATTGTTTTGCAGAGCACATATGGGGAAACGGAAATTTCACGGTAGTCGATATAGATGATAATTTTCTCGCTGAAACGCGTCCTGCCTCCGTAACCTACGACGCCGATGAGGATATTCTTGTTACTATGAAAATAATGGAAGAGCGTTATGACGCCGAAAATGAACTTATGCGGGCAATATCCCTCGGACAACTGCGAAAAGGAGCCTTTATAAATTCAAGCTTTGAGTCTATGCCATTTGAAAAGCGGCTCGATGACCCGATAAGGAACCTCAAAAACTACTGTATCATTATGAACACGCTCTTTCGCAAAGCAGCGGAAACAGGCGGTATACATCCCATATATCTGAATGAGATATCCGCCGAATTCGCAGTAAAGATCGAGCAGGTGGATTCTGTGGAGAGCATCAAAGCTCTTATGGCAAATATGTACCGTTCATACTGTCTGTTAGTCAGGAAACACAAAACCAGAAATCATTCTCCCAT
Organism: uncultured Lachnospiraceae bacterium; assembly: GCA_964478105.1. Taxonomy (GTDB): domain Bacteria; phylum Bacillota; class Clostridia; order Oscillospirales; family CAG-272; genus CAYZHW01. Next base: position 2,306 of record CAYZHW010000201.1, read on the forward strand.
AGTACAGAAGGCCAAGCTTATGATAGAATCTGACCTGTCGTCCGACATTTCGCTTCGTACGCTCGCTGCGGCGCAAAATGTAAATCCGTCATACCTTTCAACGCTCTTTAAAAAGGAGACGGGTATGACCGTCACCGAATACATATGTACAGAGCGTATGAATCTCGCAGTAAAGCTTCTTGAAACGACGCGCTTGCAGATACAGACCGTTGCGCTCCACTGCGGAATACTCGACGTGCAATATTTTTCAAAACTTTTCAAAAAGCACACAGGAATGCCCCCGAAGGAATATCGGGAAAGAAGGCCCTCGAAATAAAAAAATCAC
>CAYZHW010000202.1:0-2623 GCA_964478105.1 uncultured Lachnospiraceae bacterium
GTCGTGGTGTGATTCTCCTTATGTGCTTTCAGATCTGCCCGAATTATATATTAAGTCGGGCGGGGCGTATAAAGCATACAAGGTTGAAAAGGCATCTGTATTCAAGACTATAGTTATAGCCAAGCTTGAGGGAATAGACACTGTCGAAGCGGCGGCTGAGTGCAAAAATATGACAGTCTATGCCGACAGAGAGGATATAGAGCTTGACGATGGAGCGTATTTTATCGCCGACCTTATCGGACTTGACGTTATCGACGCAGATAACGGACAGGTGTACGGAACACTTGTCGGTGTTACCAATTACGGAGCATCGGATATCTATACCGTAAAGACTCCGGCAGGCGAGCGTATGATGCCCGCTGTTCCCGAATTTGTAATAAACGTTGATCTTGAGAAGGGCGTATACGTGCGTCCGATAGAGGGAATGTTTGATATATGAGATTTGATATAATGACACTTTTTCCCGAGCTTGTTACGGGCGTACTCGGGGAGAGTATAATAGGCCGTGCGCAGAAAAGCGGCGCGATATCGGTGCACGCGCATAATATAAGAGATTATTCTAAGGATAAACACCGCAAGGTGGACGACACGCCGTACGGTGGCGGCCGCGGGATGCTTATGAGCGCGCCACCCATATACGATTGTTATTCGGCAATTATGTCCGAGATAGGCGAAAGCAAAAACAAGCGTGTTATATATATGTCGCCGAAGGGAAAGGTCCTCACGCAAAAAAAAGCGGAGGAGCTTGCCGCGTACGATAATTTGATAATTCTTTGCGGACATTACGAGGGCGTTGACCAAAGAATAATAGATGAAATAGTAGACGAGGAACTCTCGATAGGTGATTATGTGCTCACGGGCGGAGAGATCCCCGCTTGCATCGTGGTCGATTGCGTTTCAAGACTCGTTGACGGAGTGTTATCCGATAAAGAGTGTTACGAGAGCGAGAGCATCTCTTGCGGAACACTTGAGTATCCCCAATATACACGACCTTATGAATTTCACGGCGTATGCGTTCCCGATGTGCTTATTTCGGGTAATCACGCTAATATTGATAAATGGCGCGAAGAAGAAGCGCTTAAGATAACCAAAAAGAACAGGCCCGATCTGCTCGAAAAATAACAAAAGGAGGGAAAGAGATGAAATTTAAAAATAAACTGTCCGAGCTTGTAAGCTCAAGTGTTATTTTCGGTGCGCTCGATATTTTTGCCTCTTTCCTGTACCGCCAGCTTGCGGAAAGTTTCTTCGGTAAAATATTCACTTCGTACGAAAAAGAAGAAAATGCGTACAGACGCGGATTTTTTGCGTCGGTCTTCAAAAGGGACAAGCGCAGTAAACTTGTCACAAGAATGAGATACGGAATATCGAGGGCTTTTGAAAAAAATTCCTTCCTCGGATTTCTCTCAAGATGTACCGATCTTTTGTTTGGCTGCAGGCTGAAGGTCTACGGACTGTTTTTACTTTCTTTCGGTATATATACCGCCCTTATGTACATCTTTAAAAGATACGCGTTTTATCTTGAAAACTCTAGCATAGACCATCTGTATTTCGGTGTGGGAGCGGTCGTTGTTTCGCTTCTTCTCATACCGTCGTCGCAAAGGCTCTCAGAGGCTCTTGTGACGAGCCGCATAATGAAGTATATACTTTCCGATATGCTCGGAATACGCATAGAGAATATATCTTCCAAAAAGACGAAAAGAGGCGGGTCGGGAACATTGTTCTTTATCTGCGGTATAGTCGCGGGTATTCTGACCTATCTCATATCTCCTTTCCATATGCTTATGTTCGTGCTCGGACTTATCGCACTGGGGATGATCTTTTCCTACCCCGAGGTCGGCGTGCTTATTTTGATATTCTCGTCGCCGCTTATCGTATTTTTGCCTCACCCGTCGCTCTTCCTTTCGGGTATGGTCATTGTGACGGCATTTTCGTTTGTGGTGAAGCTTATCAGAGGAAAGAGGTCCTTCAAACTTGAATTTATAGATCTTGTTGTTGCTGTTTTCGCTGTCCTTGTATTCTTTGGCGGTACCGTTTCGGTAGAACCGAGCGTATCTGTCAAGCCGGCTATGATATTTGTCAGCCTTATGCTAGGATATTTTCTCATCGTTAATCTGATGAGAACAAAGCTTTGGCTTCGCCGTTGCGTATCGATGCTTACGAGCTCTGCACTTTTTGTATCGCTTTACGGTGTCTGGCAGTATTTTACCAATTCTGTAAATGAGAATTGGATAGATCCCGAAATGTTTGAGGATATAAGCGGCAGAGCGGTATCGACCTTCGAAAATCCGAATATGCTTGCCGAATATCTTATTATAATACTCCCGTTTGTTTTGGCTATGTTCCTTTATTCACAGAAGGGCGGAGCAAAGATGATGTATTTCCTCTCGCTTGCTTCTATGGTGCTTTGTCTTGTGTACACGTGGTCCAGAAGCGCGTGGGTCGGTGCTCTTGTGGGTATTGCCGTTTTCTTTTTTATGTATAGCAAGAAAACGGTATACGCACTTATACTTGGCATTGCGGCTTTGCCGTTTGTTTCGTTTATTCTGCCTCAGAATATCATTGACAGATTCACAAGCATCGGTAACGTTGCCGATTCGTCAACTATGTACAGAGTCTATCTTTG
>CAYZHW010000203.1:0-2584 GCA_964478105.1 uncultured Lachnospiraceae bacterium
ATCAAGTACTTCGCAGAGCTTAAGTAATTTAGGATCACAGATAAAAAATCCCGACCGCACGGTCGGGATTTTTTATTCGATCACAATGTTTTCGCAAGTCTCATCCATCTCGAGGGTGTTGTCATCGGGAGAGGTCAGTTTTTTGCCGTTATGGTAAATATTTCTCATCGTGATATTACTTGAGTTATATTCCTTTGTGTGTCCGGCAAACAAGAATTTCGGCTTTTGACGGCCGTTGATATAGATATCCTCAAAAAGAATATCGTAATTCTTGCCGCGGCGGTCTCCGCCTGCCGAGTATTCATAGTGATACTTTACAACAGACGACAAAAGCGGAGGAATGTAATCGGGGTCATCGTTCACATATACTTGATCGTCCGAGCGCTGTATAATCGGTTTCGGAATATTGTCATCAAGCTCGATACGAATGTTCCTATATGTAAGATCGTGAACGTTTGCATAGTCAACATTCTGCGCCTCAAGCACCGAATGCGTAACGTGAATGATATCACAATCCTCAAACACGATATCGCAGATATCCTCTGCTCTTGTCTCGGCGCCTATCTCAAGACATCTGCCCCAGTCGTTCCACACGACGCATCGTCTCACTCGAACGTTCTTGAAATTCTCGTAATTTCCGCCATTGTAGTGCATAGCCGCCTGCACTGCGGTCTCGACATCCCCCTTGTAGTAGCAATCGAAGCCCTTGACACAGATAGAGTCGTCAAAGGTACGAAGGAAGCAATCCTCAATCGTCACATCCTCGCAATTGTGCATATCTATGCCGTCCGAGTTGAATCTCCAGCAACCAACGATCTTTACATTGCGAATGTTAAGGTTTTTACAAGCCACAGGACGAACATTATATACAAGCGAGTCACGGATGGTGATACCGTCGATCTCAACGTTGTCGCAATATTCAAGCTGCACGGTATGAATCCTCTCTGCGTTGTTTATTGCAGACTTATTGCCCTCTGCGTGCGCCTCGAAGAGTATCTTTTCCTTGTTGCGGCTGTTATCGAGTATACCTCTTCCGAGAATTCGAATATTGTCTGCATCAAATGCCTTTACGTATGCATAAACGACCGCGCCCTCGTCAATATAGAGCGTCTGTCCCTCGTGAAGCTCGATCATCCCCGCATCATACTCACCGGCGCCGAAAAATATAACATCGGGATCATTTTTATCGATACCGTAATTCTTTATCGGATCGGCAAAAATATGAAGCGCGTGGTTTCTGCCGTAGGGTTCTACGGTAAAATACTGCGGCTTTTCAAGTTGAACGAGTATACTTTCCGCATCGGTTATCTCATATTTGATGTTTGCACTTTGCGGACGGATAATAACATTTTCGAATTTTTCTTTTGGAAATATCTCAAATGTGACCGGCGAATCTATCGCAAGAGAAAGAAAATTTACAGTCTCGCTCTGCTCTATCTCGCGTTGATGTCCGGGCCAACGGCGGTTATACGGGATTGCCGACACGCGTGCGCTGTCAAGCTCTGCCCACTCACCGTTTACCTTTATTTTATAATCTTCGCAAAATGTATCTGTTTTTGTTACGGGATAAAGTCTATATGCCATTATAATACCTCTTCAATCGTATTAAATACTCTTTTTGCTATCATTTCCATACCATAATCGCTCGGATGCAAGCTGACACCTCTGTGCTCAAAAAGACCTATCGCCATTGTGCGCTCGTCGGTCTCAAGGTCGGAAAGCTTGCAAAAGGCGTATCCGTTCTCTTTCGCAATTTCTCGTAACATTTTGTCACGTGCGTCATTACACCAAAAACTGTCGGTAAGTATGACCGCGGCATCGCTGCCGTTGACGAAGTATTTTACCATATCATCAAAATAATCCTTGCAAGCGGGAGCCGCGTCCTTAGGTATGTTTTCTCCTGCGCGGATAACAATGATATCTGCTCCGTAGTCAAGTATATCGGCAAAATTGTCTCTGAGAAATCCCTCGGTATCGGAAGTGTCGCACTCCCATTCGGCGATCTGTGCTATCGCAAAATCGACTTTGCCGTACTTCTCATCAAGCATTGCCACCGTTCTGTGAACATAATCCCTGTCCTCAGATGACGCTGCCATTCCCCAGTCACCCTGCCATTTGATCTTTTCAAGAGGCGCGTGCCAGGTTATCGAATTACCGACAAAAAGTATTTTTTTATTTCCGCCACGTAAAAATATTTTATACGGAACAAGCTCCTTAAGCTGCCCTTTGGCGCTTACGTTATTTTGAAGTCCGTTCTTGGATATACCGGACATAATATCACCCTCGCTAAAACGTTTTTGTAACTTGTATTATATCATATACTCTGTATATTTTCAATAGATAAGCAATAAAAAAACCACCGTAAACGGTGGTTTTTTTGTCTTGGTTAGATGCGTTCCTTAACCTTGGAGCTCTTACCAACGCGGTCTCTGAGGTAGTAGAGCTTAGCACGTCTTACCTTACCAACTCTAACGACCTCAACCTTTTCAACGTTGGGAGAGTGAATGGGGAAGGTCTTCTCAACTCCGCAACCGTAAGAAACTCTTCTTACTGTGAAGGTCTCAGAAATTCCGCCACCGTTCTT
>CAYZHW010000204.1:0-2579 GCA_964478105.1 uncultured Lachnospiraceae bacterium
CTCGCTTCTCACATCTGTCGCAACACGCGGCAGCGCTCCTTACAAGGCAGTTCTTACTCACGGGATGATCATCGACCTCGAGGGCAGAAAGATGTCCAAGTCTCTGGGCAACGGCATCGATCCTCTCCAGGTAGTAAATCAGTACGGTGCCGATATTCTCCGTCTCTGGGTATCGTCTGTTGACTACACAAGTGACGTTAAGATCGGTAACGAGATCCTTAAGCAGATCGCCGAGATCTACCGTAAGATCAGAAATACAGCGAGAATCATTCTCGCCAACCTCGGCACAGCCGAGACAGACTTTGATCCCGACAGAGATATGGTTCCCGTAGCCGAGCTCTGTGAGATCGACAAGTGGGCTCTCTCCTCGCTCAACAAGCTTGTAAAGAGCGTTAGGGAAGCTTACGAAAACTATGAATTCCACTTTATCTATCACGATATAAACAACTTCTGCACGGTAAACCTCTCCAACCTCTACATCGACATCACAAAGGACAGAACCTACGTCGAAAAGAAGGATTCGAAGGCTCGCCGCAGCGCACAGACAACGATGTATATCATCCTCAACGCGCTTACAAGAATGCTTGCTCCTCTTCTTGCTTATACTGCAGAGGAGATCTGGCAGAGTATGTCGCACGCAAAGGATGACAATAAGGTAAGCGTACTTCTGAACGATATGCCCGAGTTCTGCGCAGAATATGACTTCCCCGAGATCGAGGAGAAGTGGAACAAGCTCTTCGAGCTCAGAGGCGATGTTATGAAGGCGCTTGAGATTGCAAGAGCGGATAAGCTCATCGGTAAGTCGCTTGACGCAAAGGTCACTATCTACACAGAAGATGCTGACACATATGCGCTTCTTGACAGCTTCAGAGACGAGCTTTCGACAGTGTTTATCGTATCTGCCGCAGAACTTGTAAACGGATCCGCTCCCGAGGGAGCATTTACCGAGACATCGGCACCGATCTCGGTCGTAGTTGAGACGGCACCCGGACACAAGTGCGACAGATGCTGGATGTACTCCGAAGACGGTGAGATGACCGAGGAAGGCTTCATCTGCAGCCGTTGCAAGGCGATCGTCGAAGAGTAATATGCTTACAACATTTATATGGATAGCTATTGTCGTGATCTCGGTCATACTCGACCAGATCACGAAATGGCTCGCCGTTGTAAATCTAAAAGGAAATGAGTCACTTTCGGTCATAGGTGAGATATTGCATTTCACCTATGTCGAAAATACAGGCGCGGCTTTCGGTATGATGAAGGATGCGAGATGGATCTTTATGGCTGTCTCGACCGTAGCTATTGCCGCGCTCGTGTTTTATCTTGTGAAATTCAAGCCGAAGAATATGCTTGCGGTATCGTCTGTAGCGATGATAATCGGCGGCGGTATCGGCAATATGATCGACCGCATTAGACTCGGATACGTTATAGATTTCATCTATGTGAAGATCATAGATTTTGCGGTCTTCAATGTTGCCGATTCGTTTGTGTGCGTCGGTACGGCACTGCTCATAATCTACATTCTGTTTTTTTACCGCGAAAATACGGAGGTCGAGAAAAAGTGAAAAAGATCTTTCTTTTAACGCTTGTGCTTATATTTATCCTTTGCTCCTGCGGCAAAAAAGAGGAGGACGACGGCTTCGATCTGCTCACGATCCCCGAGGGCACGCCCCTCTCGCTTATGAACTCCTTTACCTATGACGTTATACCGTACTCGCGTGACAATGCCGACATAGAGGCACTGATCGAGAAGATCAATGCGCTGGGGGTAGAGGACGTAACAGCGGTAGATTTTGTTGATTACAAGGACGATACTCCTTTCGTCACTGTATATGTGGAAAGAGAGACAACGTATATTTTCCGTACGTGGTCGTTCGGAGAAGGTGAGTGCGCGGCTATGCTTTATATGGTCGGCAGCTCGCAGAATATCTACGCCGTTACCTTTAACGACACCGATATTGCTTCTCTTATCGAGAGTATATACAAGAGCTTTGAGGGCTGATATGATATTAAAACCCGAACAAAATGATATAGGACGCCGCCTCGACCTGTTCGTCTCCGAGCAGGGCGGGGTGACGCGCTCTTTTGCGGTAAAACTTATCGAGGGCGGCAATGTTCTCGTCAACCGAAAAGAGCAAAATAAAAAATATGCGCTCCGAGAGGGAGACACGGTCGAGTTTGAAATTCCCGAGCCCGAGGAATACGAGGCTATGCCCGAGAACATACCGCTCGACATCGTCTACGAGGACAACTCGGTAATTGTCATAAACAAACCGAGCGGGATGGTCGTTCACCCCGCCGCGGGCAATTATGAGGGTACGCTGGTCAATGCGCTCCTTTACCATTGCAAGGATTCACTCTCGGGGATAAACGGAGTCATCCGCCCCGGCATCGTGCACCGTATCGACAAGGATACAAGCGGTCTGCTCGTGGTAGCCAAGACCGACGCGGCGCACCTGTTTTTAGCCGATCAACTAAAGGATCACGATATATCGCGCGTGTATCACGCGATAGTAACGGGAAATATCAAAGAGGACTCGGGAACGGTCGATGCACCGATAGGAAGAAATCCGCACGAC
>CAYZHW010000205.1:0-2554 GCA_964478105.1 uncultured Lachnospiraceae bacterium
TACGGCCGCGGCCGGGCCGCCATCGTTGGCGAGGAGAATGTGTTCGATTACTCCCCATACAGATCTTTTCCGTAAGAGTTTACATTTTGCCCAAGAAGCGTTATATCACGATAACCGTCTGCGGCAAGCTCGCGTACTTCCTTTATGATCTCTTCTTTTCTTCTGCTGCGTTCGCGTCCTCTGACATAAGGGACTATGCAGTATGAACAGAAGTTATTGCAACCGTACATAATGCTTACCCACGCGCGGTATCCGCTTTCACGAACGACGGGAAGATTTTCGGCGATGCTGTAATCGTCGTCGGGAAGAATTTGACGTTTCTTAGCATCGCGTCTCTCGCAAATAAGTTGAGGAAGCTTGTGAAGAGAGGATGTTCCTATTGCAATGTCGACATAAGGGTATTTGAATTTTATATCATTTCGGCGGCTTTCCTGCGCCGTCATACATCCGCATACGGCGATTATAAGCTCGGGATTTTTTGCCTTGAGGTGCTTGTACTGTCCGATGATAGAAAGGGCCTTTTTCTCGGCGTGCTCACGTATGGCACAGGTGTTTACGACGATTATATCGGCGTCATCCGGCACGGCGGTGCGCTCATATCCGAGAGATGCGAGTATGCCGGCGATCCTTTCAGCATCGGCTTCATTTTGCTGGCATCCAAATGTTAGAACAAAACCTTTTCGCTTTTTACCGTGCTCTGTCTCATAGCTATCATTTTCAGATAAGAGGCGTTTTATGTATATTGACTCGCGGTCGAATATGATGCTTTTTTTCTCCAATTTGCACCCTCCTCTCAAAAAACTTCGATACATTATATTATACTATATTTTATGGTGTTATGTCAATCTTTATCAGAAAAAATCATAACCACCAGTTTTACTGGTGGTTATGATTATAATGTTGCTGTAAATCTGCAAAATGCTTCCTTGCCTTCGCTATCTCTCTTGAAGACACCTGCGTCTTCGAGAACTTTAAGAAATACCTTTCCTATCTCTTCTTCGAGTATAGTTTTTGAATTTTCTTTTGAAAACTCGGGATGATTTGTAAGCACATCTCGTGCCCAATCCGCGTGGGAAATAAGCTCGGGAGACGAGAAGTCTTTGTGACCGAGCATAGCATCTTCGAGCATAACGATCTCGCGTGAAAGTCTTGCCGGAAGAACAGCGAGACCCATAACTTCTATAAGTCCGATATTTTCCTTTTTGATGTGATGAAGGGTGGGGTTCGGGTGAAAGAGTCCGAGAGGGCGCTCGGGCGTTGTGAGGTTATTCCTGAGAACAAGATCGCACTCGTACACATTTTTCTTCTTTCTTGCGATGGGGGTTATCGTATTATGAGGCTCGCCGTCGGTCTCGGCATATATGTGTACAAAAGGATCGCTGTATGACCTCCACGAAACAAGAACGTGATCGCACGCGCGTGCGAGCTCTTCCCTGTTTTCGGAAGAAAGTCTTATGACTGACATCGGCCATTTAACTATTCCCGCCCTTACGGAATTATAATCGGGTATGGAGAATTCTTTTTCAATGGAAGCGGTCTCCATAGCAAAAGTGTATCTTCCACCCTGAAAATGTTCGTGACTGAGGATCGAGCCGCCTACAATTGGAAGATCTGCATTCGAACCTACAAAATAATGCGGGAGATGATCAATGATATCAAAAAGCTTGCCAAACACTGACGCATCTATCTTCATAGGAATATGCGCCTCGTTGAAAACGATGCAGTGTTCATTGTAGTAGCCGTAAGGTGAATACTGAAACTGCCAGGGTTCGCTGTTGATTTTGAGAGGTATCGGACGCAGATTTTGACGCGCGGGATGGTTTGCGTGATCTGCAAATCCTGCATTTTCGGCACAAAGCTGGCACTTTGGATATGCGGTTGCCTTCTTTGTTTTTGCTGCAGCGATGTCACGCGGATCTTTTTCGGGTTTGGAACAGTTTATTGTTATATCAAGCGTGCCGTAGTCGCATTTGTATGTCCATTTTAGATCTTTTGCTATACGGCTTGCGCGGACGTAGTTGAGCTTTTTGCTGAAATCAAAGTACCAATCTGTAGCTGCTTCGGGACAGCTTTTATATTTCTCTTCAAATTTTGCAACAACTTCACGCGGCATAGGCGTAAGTATACCCATTATCTTCGTGTCGAAAAGGTCTCTTGAGTTGGTCGTGTCATCAATGATTCCCTCTTTTACCGCGTATTCTACGATAAGAGAAAGAATATCGTCAATTGATTCTCCGTTATATTTTTCGTCTGATTCTATCCAATCAGAGAGGCGGAGTGCATCCATAAGGTAATTGCGGACAACATATTTGTCTACCTCACATATCAGGTCGTTTTTTGTTGCATAGTCGAGCAGTTTTGTCAGAGCAGAATAAATCATAAAAATGTCCCCTTGTGCTTATTTATCAAGAATATTTTATCACAGTGACAGAATCATTTCGCCCGCATTTTGTTGCTGTTTTATAGTCTTAAGGATGCATATAACAAAGATCACGCCGACGGCGTGATCTTTGTTGAAATTCTTTTGTAAAATTCTGCATAGCCGTATCAGCCC
>CAYZHW010000206.1:0-2545 GCA_964478105.1 uncultured Lachnospiraceae bacterium
AGACGTACGCTTTTTCCTTAACTATGAATCAAAGATAGCTAACGGTCCCGATATCGCCCCCGACGGCGGCGATATTGTTGTAAAAGATCTTAGTTTCAGATACGAAGGATGTGACGAAGACACACTTAGAGATATCAATTTCACACTTCATAAAGGTGAACGCATAGCTCTCGTAGGAAGTAACGGCTCGGGCAAAACGACCCTTGTAAAGCTTTTAATGCGTTTGTACGATCCAAGAGACGGAGAGATATACCTCGACGGTAAAAATATAAAAGAATTCACTTTGGATTCTTACAGAGGCGGTTTTTCAACCGTCTTTCAAGATTTCAAAATGTTTTCAATGAGTGTAAAAGAAAACGTTCTGTTGCGCCCGACAAGCCCTGGCGACGATGAGCTTGTTAAAGAAGCGCTTACCGAGAGCGGAGCATACAGTAAGATCAGCACTTTTGATAACGGACTTGACACGATCCTTACGCGTGAATTTGACGATAAAGGTGAAAATCTCTCGGTCGGTGAAGCTCAAAAGTTATCACTTGCGCGTATATTTGCAGATAAGACACCTTTTGTCATACTTGATGAACCGTCAAGCGCACTCGATCCGATTGCAGAGTACAAGATGTTTGAGAATATGATGCGCGCGACGATAGGCAGAAGTGTTATATTCATCTCCCATCGGCTCTCGTCGGCAGTACTTGCTGATAGGGTTCTGCTTATGGACGGCGGCAGGATAATTGAGAGCGGTACGCATACAGAGCTTATGAATATGGACGGAAAATACGCAGCAATGTTCAAACGCCAAGCCGAAAATTATCTCGGAAGTGAGGTGAGCGTAAATGAGTAAAAACAGAGAAAAACAAACAGTATCAAGCGTTATAAAAAACAATTTGTTTATGCTTCGTGCAGTTGCGAAACACACTCCGGATTTTTTCTGGTGGATGATCGTCCACGAGCTGTCTTGGTCGGTTATGACGTCGGTTACGGCGGTATTCAGCTTTAATCTTTTGAACACCGTAAGCGACGGAACAGACTTTTTATATGCGGCAACACTTATCGGACTTCAGGCGCTCTTCTATTTCTTGGTTTACGGCTTTGATAAAGCCTATAAACAGATAAGATACCCGATACTTTGTCAGAAACTTCATCTTAAAATGCACGAAGAGCTGTTTGAAAAATCACGCTCACTCGACCTCGCTTGCTTTGATGATCCTGAATTTTACAATGATTTTGTGTGGGCAATGGATCAATCGGATAAAAAAGCAATAAACGTACTTGAAGACACGGGGAGATTCATACACCGCATCATAGCAGCAGGAACGCTTTTCGGTCTTGTGGCGTCCATTGACACCGCTATTGCAGTAATACTTTTTCTATCATCGTGCATAACCATTGCTTGCAAACTTGCTGCCAACAAGGTCGAATATCAGCATGATAAAGATAATAATCCGCTATGGAGAAAAAAGAATTATATAAACCGCGTTTACCATCTTGCTGATTATGCAAAAGAGCTTCGTATAAGCCGCGCGGACGAACTTCTTATGGAAGAGTACAATAAAAATACGGAAAAGATCATTTCAAATAATCTTAAGTACGGAAAAAAATACTTTTTATTGTATAGCTTGGGCTGGGGCGCTCTCGGAAACATAACGTTTTACGGTATACTCATTTACCTGTTGTATCTGCTCTCGATCGGAAGTACAACGATAGGGTCGTTTGCGGCAACATTCGGCGTTATATCAAAGGTGCGCTGGAATCTTACGGATATGATAGGACGTATAACATCATTCGGTAAATATTCACTCTATATCGAAAAATACAGAGGGTTCTTGAACTATACTTCAAATCTCACAAGGGGAGACAAAAAACTTCCGCCGTTTGAGAGTATGGAATTCAAAAATGTCAGCTTTTCCTATGACTTCTCAAATAATATAAAATACAGATTTCACGACAAGGATCACATAGCCCCCAAGGTTGCGGGTGAAAAGAGGGAAGCGCTGAAAAATGTGAACCTGACACTGCGTGCAGGCGAAAAGATTGCCGTCGTTGGATATAACGGCGCCGGAAAGACAACGCTTATCAAGCTTATGATGCGCCTATATGACCCGACCGAGGGAGAGATACTTTATAACGGTATAAACATTAAAGAGTTTGATCCCGACGAATACCGCAGGCAGATAGGTGCAGTATTTCAGGACTTTAAGCTCTTTGCCGCAAGTATTGCCGAAAATGTAATGCACGGCGAATATGATGAAGAACGCGACCGTGCAAGTGTTGAACGTTCACTTGAAATGTCGGATTTTACCGAAAAATTAAAGAATCTTTCCGAGGGAATACACACACATCTGACACGTGAGTTTGACGACAAAGGAACAAATCTTTCGGGCGGCGAGGAACAAAAGGTGGCTATTGCACGTGTATTTGCAAAAGAATACCCAATTGTAATAATGGATGAGCCGTCAAGCGCGCTTGACCCGGTCGCAGAGTATAACCTCAACCGTTCCATTCTTAACAACACATCCGATAAAACGGTCGTATTTATCTCTCACAG
>CAYZHW010000207.1:0-2510 GCA_964478105.1 uncultured Lachnospiraceae bacterium
TAGAGTTTGTCGCGGCGCATATGGAAAGTGCCATGAGCACTTCTTCAAGGCTGAGCCTTTGTGTTCCGTTCTTGAGTACATCGCGCTTCATTTTTTGCATAGGCTCAAGTACAATAGGGGAGAGAAGATATATCTCGTCGGAGATTCCCGAGAGTTTCTTTATCGAGTTTAGTATTGCCGACGCAGGCGCGCTCATAAGCTCACTCTGCCTTCCCGTGATGATCTGCCCGTCGGGAAGCTCTATCGCGGTGACCGAAACGCCTACATCTTTCTCACGCTTGATCGCAGCCTGTGCGACAAGTCTGTCGGAGAGCGAAATATCAAGTTCCTGCATAAGTGTCTCAATGCGGTGAGCAACATCTATATCGGCTATACCGTTTTTGTAATCACAGCAAGCTTTGTAGTAGCGGCGGAGTATCTCCTGCTTTGATGCGTTTTTTACCGCCTCGTCGTCGATAATGCAATTACCGACCATATTAACACCCATATCGGTGGGAGATTTGTATAGATCAGGGTTTCCTGTGATCCTCGATATAATAGTTTTTACAACAGGGAAAGCCTCAACATCGCGGTTGTAGTTGACCGTGGTCACACCGTAAGCATCAAGGTGGAAGGGGTCGATCATATTCACGTCGCGAAGGTCGGCGGTTGCCGCCTCATAAGCGATGTTGACAGGATGCTTGAGCGGGACATTCCAGATCGGGAATGTCTCAAATTTTGCATATCCCGCCTTTTTGCCCTTTGTGTACTCATGGTAAAGCTGAGAGAGGCAGGTCGCAAGCTTACCGCTTCCGGGACCGGGAGCAGTGATAACGACGAGTGGGCGTGTGGTCTCAATATAGTCGTTTGCTCCGTATCCCTTGTCGCTGACGATTGTGTCAACATCATTGGGATATCCGTTTATATTCTTATGCACGTATACGCGCTCTCCGCGCATCTCAAGTTTCTTTCTGAAAACGTCGGCCGAGTGTTGGCCCGTGTATTGCGTGATAACTATAGAGCTTACGTAAATATCAAGTGAGCGCAGATTGTCAATAAGGCGGAGAACATCCATATCGTATGTGATACCGTAATCGGCACGGATCTTCTTGCGCTCGATATCACCCGCGTTGATGATAACGACGATCTCGGTCTGATCCTTAAGCTCACGGAGAAGGGATATCTTTGCATCGGGGGCAAAACCGGGAAGAACTCTCGATGCGTGAAGATCGTCAAAAAGCTTACCGCCGAATTCGAGGTAAAGCTTGTTGTCAAACATCTTTATTTTTTCAAGGATATGCTCGGACTGCATTTTGATGTATTTGCTGTTGTCAAAACCTATTTTCATGATTCTCACGCCCCTTATGTTTAAATCAATACAACTTTTATTTTATCACATAAAGTCGAAAAAGTAAATATAAAATGAACAAATAAAATTATTTTTGAGAATTTTTCGGTTGATTTGTGTACTGCTTTGTGGTATTATGATAAAAAAGACGTAACGAGGTTGATTATGGAAAAAACAGTGCTTATAACCGGCGGCTCAAGAGGAATAGGTGCGGCGGCAGTTCGCGCTTTTTCTGGTGCAGGTTACAAGGTCGCTTTTATTTATAACAGATCCGAAAAAAAAGCTGATGAGCTTGCAAACGAATTGGGCGCATACGCAATAAAAGCCGATGTCTCAAATTCAGCGGAAGTAAAAAATGCAGTCGCGCAGGCTATGGATAAGCTTGGTGGGGTCGACGTACTCGTAAATAACGCCGGTATTGCCCAAATAAAGCTTTTTACAGATATTACCGACGATGATTGGAACAAAATGATCGGTACGAATCTTACGGGGACATTCAACTGTACAAGGGAAGTGCTCCCACAAATGATAAACCGCAAGAGCGGTTGCATTATAAATATATCTTCTATGTGGGGAGAGGTCGGAGCATCTTGTGAGGTTCATTACAGCGCGGCCAAAGCGGGTATAATCGGTATGACAAAAGCTCTGGCAAAAGAAGTAGGGCTCTCGGGCATACGCGTCAATTGTGTTACTCCCGGTGTGATCGCTACCGAGATGAACGGCGATCTTGATGAAGAGACGCTTGCATCTCTCAAAGAAGAAACGCCGCTCGGCAGAATAGGGTCTGCCGAGGACGTTGCAAATACGCTTTTGTTTCTTGCATCCGATGAAGCATCCTTTATAACGGGGCAAGTAATCGGCGTAAACGGCGGATTTATAATATAATTTTTTAACTTTTTTTGAAAAAACTCTTGCAATTTGTAAAGATATATGGTACAATGATTTGTAATTTGCGGAATCACGCAGAAAAGAAGGACAGTCCTCTGCTAAATGCTCTGCACGAATGTCCGGTTTTATAAGGAGGGCCAAACAAATGGATTTGATTAAGGCTTTTACAAATGAGCAGTTGAAGAAGGAAGTACCCGTGATCAGAATCGGTGACACCATCAAGGTTCACAACAAGATCAAAGAGGGTACAAGAGAGAGAATTCAGATATTCGAGGGCACCGTTATTGCAAAGAAC
>CAYZHW010000208.1:0-2500 GCA_964478105.1 uncultured Lachnospiraceae bacterium
GTACCGCCGGTACCCATTGTCATTACGCTGCCGCCTGCGCAAGAAGCGAGAGCAAACAACATTGCAGCTGCCATAAGAAGAGCTAAGATGCGTTTCATAATAATTTCCTCCTGGTGTTCGGAAGATCGTCCGAACTGTATTAATATAAAAGTCTATTGATATATATTATAAATAAAAAATGAAATTTTTGCAATAGCAAAATAGCATTTTTTTCGCAAAACAGGCTCAAAACAGCGATTTTTTGAAATTATTTCGATTGGATTATGCAAAAATCTCTAAAAAACGAAAAAAATATCCGCTATTCAAACCGAATAGCGGATATTTTTTTGATGTTTATCAATCAAAGCGATAAGTAAATGCCAATTCTTCTGCTATCTTGGAAAAGGTCTTCTGGTTCTTGCTTGAGTAGAGATCCATCTTGTAGTCGTTATCTGTATCTACCTCTGTGTAATACATTGTATATCCGTGCCTCTGGAATACGGAGTATACGTCCTCGGCAACGCGTACCTTGGTCTTGCCGTTGCTGCAACGGTAGAGCGTTCCGCAGCCGTCATCATAATCGGTCAAGAAGAAAGCAGTTCCGTTTTCGGCTATTGAAAGCGAGCTTGAGCTGACATCCTCGGCGATCTCGTTTTCTTTTCCGTTCTTGATAGAGTAGAGAGTGTATTCGTCGTCAATGTAATATATCTGCTTGTTATCGGACGAGTATGCATAATTTACTACATCGGATGCGAGCTTTTCGGGCTCGTAACCGTTAGCCTTGGATGCGACATACAGATTGTCGTTGCGGATGTAATAAACGGTCGTGCCGTCCTCTGCAAGCGAGCAATACTTAGAATCGAGATTCTTGACGAGCTTTTCGATCTCGTGCTTTTTGTTAAGACGGACAAGGCTGTAGTCTCCGTCGTCGTAGCAAACAAACAAAGCGTTGGTGAAGGTCTTGAGCGATGAAGAATTCTTGGGGTAGAGAGGTGTAAGATCGGAGTAATTGCCGAGCTTGATCTTTTCACCGCCGTTTATGCTGATGTAGTACTTATCATCGTCGCAGAAGATTATCTCACTGTAGTCGTAGTTTGCAAAAAGATCATCTGCATTGCTCGAGATCTTGGACGAAGTTCCTTTTTTCACATTATAGGAATTGAGGTGATAGTCATCGTCAACGCCGATTACAAGCTTGCCGCCGTTGGAGACAATGCCGCCCTCGAAGTCTTCGATCTCTGTTGTTTTGTTGTTGATCTTGATCTTAGCTATAGTGTCGTCATCATCTTCTATTGTGTAAATGATCGTCTTTCCGTCGGGGGAAATGGCGTAGTTTTCACAGTCATCGGCAATCTTTTCTACCTTTTTGTTGCTGACCTTGACGGTCTTGAGGGTGTTATCCTCATCCATAAAGACCGCAACACTTCCGTCAGCACAGATCTGTACGTATTCTACGTCATCAGCCGCTTTAAACATAGAGGTCTTTTTGACTATATAAAGGTCGCCGTCCTCGGATATGAGTGCCGCAACGTTTCCGTTCTCGGAAGCCGCTTCTATGTATGCGATTCCGTCGACGGTGTCCTTTAAACGGGTATCGTTAAAGAAAACGACTGTTTCTTCTGCCTCGGGGTCGTAAAGCGAATAAATGCTGTTCTCGCTGTATATGAAACGGTCTGTGCCGGCAGAAGACAGCAGGGCGATTATCAACACGAGCGCGACAAGTGCTGCAGCAGCAATTATAATGTTCTTTTTTGTCAGAAAAGGCTTGATCTTGTCCATAAGCAACGCCGTTACTGCGGGGGCTTCAGCTGCCGCAGGCTCGGCATTGGCTGCAGGCGCATTTTCGACGGCCCCATCGCGAATGATCAGCGGTTCGCCGCAAGCGCGACAGAATCTTGCCTCTTGGGAGTTTGTTTCTCCGCATTTGTTACATTTCATTGTCTATCCTCCTTAAAAAAATATGTGCAATGCAGACAATAAATATGTATTATAACATATCACTTATATGATAACATTGTTTGTCCAAAAAGTCAATGAAAAAGGACATATATCGTGTTCCTTTGACAAAACTTGTACTAATGCCGCACCCGTGTGCGTGATCATATGCCCGATGGCCGAGTGTGACAGTCTCGCTTATATCGAGCTCTTCGAGTGCGACAAATGGTGTGACCGCCGAAGCGGGAAAACGAAGGACTAAACTCCGGAAAGATAATATTCTTGAAGAAATAATAAAATCACGCCGAAGATAGCATATTCGGCGTGATTTTATTATAATAATGTTTTTGTTTCAAATTCGTTTTCGCACAGAGGGCAGGTCAAGGTTTTTGCAGACGAGACGTAATCTTTTTCAAAGGTAAGATCTTCGCCGCAAATAGGGCAAGAAAAATCTACATATTCGATATTTTCGATATGCTTTTTTTCATTCTGCTTGCTTGAAGATGCTTTGCGATGCTTTTTGCCGCGTTTTTCGTTACTGTGAATATCAACAAGCTTGTCGGTGTTCTCAATAAGCTGACCGAAG
>CAYZHW010000209.1:0-2485 GCA_964478105.1 uncultured Lachnospiraceae bacterium
CCGCACACTCGGGGCAGGCACCGATGGGGTTATTGAACGAGAACATTCTCGGCTCTAACTCGCCAAATGATATGCCGTGCTTTTCGCAGGCGTATTTCTGCGAAAATTCCAGTTCTTTTTGCACGCCGCCGTCTCGGTCGATCACCGATATGATAAGGTTGCCGTCGGATTGCGAAAGTGCGTTTTCGACCGAGTCGGACAGGCGCGAGCGTATATCCTCGCGCATCACAAGTCTGTCAACTACGATCTCGATTGTATGTTTTTTGTTTTTTTCAAGCTTTATCTCTTCCGAGAGATCGTACATATTTCCGTCAACGCGCACTCTTACGTATCCGCTCTTTTTTGCCGCGGCAAGCGTTTTTTCGTGCATACCTTTTTCCGCGCGTACGATGGGCGCGAGAACGAGAAACCGTGAGCCCTCAGGGATCTGCATTATTCGGTCGATTATCTGGTCTATCGACTGCTGGCGTATCTCCTTACCGCATACGGGGCAGTGAGGGATACCGATACGCGCGTAAAGAAGACGCAGGTAGTCATATATCTCTGTGACCGTACCCACGGTCGAGCGCGGGTTTTTCGATGTTGTTTTCTGGTCTATTGAGATAGCAGGGGAAAGTCCCTCTATCGAATCGACATCGGGCTTGTCGAGCTGCCCGAGAAACATACGCGCGTATGAAGAGAGCGACTCAACAAAACGCCTGTGTCCCTCTGCATAGACCGTGTCAAAGGCGAGCGACGATTTACCCGACCCCGAAAGGCCCGTCACGACGACCAGCTTGTCACGCGGTATGGTTATATCTATATTTTTGAGATTGTGCACCCTTGCACCTTTTATTATAAGATCGGAAGCCATCTTTTACCTCCCCCGGTTTATCTTAAATTTTTTATCTTGTCACGCAGATATGCCGCCTGCTCGAAATCAAGCCGCTTTGCACATTCCTTCATTTCTTTTGTGAGCTTTTCTATAAGCTTGTCCTTTTCTGCCTTTGTGAGCTTCTTCTTAGACTTTGCGGCACTCTTTGCCTCATCTACCGCCTTGCCTATCTCGATAACGTCGCGGATACCTTTGACAATTGTCTTGGGCACTATGCCGTGCTCTTCGTTGTATCTCATCTGTATCGCACGTCGGCGGTTGGTTTCGTCTATTGCCGCCTTCATCGAGCGCGTTACCGTGTCACCGTACATAATGACCTTGCCGTTTGCGTTTCGCGCCGCACGGCCGACTGTCTGTATGAGAGAGGTCTCGGAGCGAAGCAGGCCTTCTTTGTCCGCATCGAGAATTGCTACGAGTGATACCTCCGGAATGTCAAGTCCCTCGCGAAGCAGGTTGATGCCGACAAGTACATCGAAGTTGCCCAGACGCAGATCTCGTATTATCTCCATTCTCTCCATCGTATCGACGTTGAAATGGATGTATTTGACCTTGATCCCGATACCGTCAAGGTATTCGGTGAGATCCTCTGCCATCTGCTTGGTCAGCGTCGTGACGAGCACTCGCTCTCCCTTTGCTACGCGGTCGTTTATCTCACCGACAAGGTCATCGACCTGCCCTGCGACAGGACGGACCTCAATTTCGGGATCGACGAGTCCCGTGGGGCGGATTATCTGTTCGGCGGTCTGCTCGGAGTGCTCTTTTTCATAATCGGCAGGGGTTGCCGAAACGAATACGACCTGATTTAATTTTGATTCAAATTCACTGAAATACAGAGGACGGTTGTCGTATGCGCTTGGGAGCCTGAATCCGTAATCGACCAGGTTTTTCTTTCTTGCAACGTCACCTCCGCTCATACCGCGCACCTGCGGAAGCGAGACGTGAGATTCGTCCACAAACAGAAGAAAATCTTTCGGAAAATAGTCGAGCAGCGTGTATGGCGTCGAGCCGGGTTCACGTCCGGAAAGTACGCGCGAATAGTTTTCGACGCCCGAGCAGAATCCGATCTCGCGAAGCATCTCAAGGTCGTATTTTGTGCGTTCTTCAATACGTTGCGCTTCAAGAAGCTTGTTCTGAGATTTGAAGAACGCGGCACGTTCGATCATTTCCTCTTCAATTTCAAGCAGAGCCTTTTCCTTGCGCTCGGGGGAGACGGCGTAGTGTGTCGTCGGATATATCGCCGCGTATGAAAGCGTGCGCAAAAGCTCGCCCGTGATGATGTTTATCTCGGATACACGGTCGATCTCGTCGTCAAAGAATTCTATGCGTATTGCTTTGTCGCCCGATGAAGAAGGGAAGACTTCCACAACGTCGCCGCGCACTCTGAATTTGTTACGCACGAAATTTATGTCATTGCGCTCATAGCCAATGGATACAAGCTTACGTATAAGCGATTCGCGCGAGATGGGCATACCGGGACGGATGGCGAAAAATTGACTTTGATATTCTCTCGGATCGCCCAAACTGTATATGCACGAAACGCTCGCCACGATGATAACATCGCGCCTCTCGAAAAGCGAGGAGGTCGCACTGTGGCGGAGCTTGTCTATCTCG
>CAYZHW010000210.1:0-2463 GCA_964478105.1 uncultured Lachnospiraceae bacterium
GCCGAGCTTGAATTTCTCCTCACCGACAAACTGGTGGCAGGGGTAGAGATCTCCCCAGGGGGTGACCGCCATATATTCAGTACCCGAACCGCAGCCCGAGATGCGCTTATAGATGCAGGGACCGCCCGTCAGGTCTATCATATAGTGATAGAAGGTAAAGGGCTTGCCCGCCTTATCCCTCTCGAGCATAAGCTCGGCGAGCTTTTCGTACTGCTCGAGAACGATGGGAAGATCGGCCTCGGTCAGTTCCGCGGCGTCACCTGGAGCGGATACCACAGGCTCCATACTCAGCTCCGAGAAGCCGAGATCAAGCATTTCTTTTATATCCTCAAGAAAATCGGGGTTCGCGTGGGTAAACGTGCCGCGCATATAGTAATTCTTTGCGCCGCGCGCTTCAACAAATTTTTGGAATTTGGGCACGATACGCTCCCAGCTTCCGTTGCCCGCGTAGTCGACACGGTATGCGTCGTGTATCTCTTTTCTTCCGTCGAGGCTGAGCACGACGTTTGCACACTCGCGGTTTGCAAAGTCTATCACGTCGTCGTCAACGAGCAAGCCGTTTGTCGTGAGGGTAAAGCGGAAATTCTTGTTGTATTTTTTCTCGATACTGCGTGCGTAGGCAACGAGATCTTTTACGACCTCGAAATTCATAAGCGGCTCGCCGCCGAAGAAATCGACCTCAAGGTTGCGGCGGCTGCCCGAATTTTCAACAAGGAAATCGAGTGCTCTCTTGCCCACCTCAAAGCTCATAACGGCACGCTCGCCGTGGTATTTGCCCTGACTTGCAAAGCAATATGCGCAGTTTAAGTTGCAGGTGTGCGCGATATGTAAGCAGAGCGCCTTGACAACGCCCGCCGTCTTCGCCTTGAGCTCACCCGCCATAGGCGCAAACGTATCGGGCGCAAAAAGCTTGCCCGCGTCGCGAAGCTCAATTATCTGATCGTAGCATTCTTCTATATCGGATAAGGCTATATCTGCGTACTTTTCGCGCATTGCCGAAATGACGGCGCCGCGCTCGTTTTCTTCAAACATTGCGATGATATCATATGCGACGTCATCCACGACGTGGACCGAGCCCGAACAGATATCGAGGACGATGTTGTATCCTCCGAGTTTATACTGATGTATCATTTACAGTCTCCTTTAACAGTAAAAATGCCGCCGAGGACGGCGGCCTTTTTATCGATTTTGACAGATTACTTGTCAGCCTTTGCGTTCTTGTTCTCGCACTGCTGGTTAGCAATACCGCAGCTTGTCTTGCAAGCAGACTGGCAGGATGTCTGGCATTCGCCGCAGCCGCCCTTCTTAGCGCTTTCGCAAAGATTACGAGTTTCAAGTGTCTTGATATGTGTCATAGTGATATCCTCCGTATGGATTAAAATGATTGCTCTTATACCGTATTATACCACTTTCAAAAGGTAAAGTCAATACAATCTACGCACAAATCTCCTTCTCGGAGCGGATCTTTTTTATCCACTTTCCGCTGCGAAGGCGTATCACGCACCAGATGCATTTGAGCACCTGGTCGCATTTTAAGAAGAAATATATCCAGAATGCGGGCAGATGGAACACCAATCCTGCCAGCGCGCCGAGCGGAACAGAGGCAACCCACAAAAATATGTTATCGGCGAGCATAAGCATCTTTGTGTCTCCACCGCCGCGAAGCACGCCCTTTGTCATTATGCTGTTGGTCGCCTGAAAGACGATGATGATACCGATCGACCACATAAGCTCTCTTGCTATTCTTTGCGTCTCGGGCGAGAGGTCGTATGCCCCTATCATCGGCTCACTGATACCCATAAGTATGGCCGCGGCGACAAGACCGAACACAAATCCGAGCCCGAGGAACGCGTATCCCTCTCTGTGCGCCTTCTCGCGGTCTCCTTCGCCGAGCGTATAGCCCGTGACAATGGCGTCCGCCTGCGAAAATCCCTGTATCATTACCGACGAGAGCTGTTGCGAGACGGTGGTGACCGCGTTTGCCGCCACGAAGCTCTCTCCGAGTCTGCCTATTACCATTGCGACCGAGTTGTTGCCGAGCGCAAGTATGCCGTCCGAGATGAGCACGGGAATACTGATGCGTATGTACTCGCGCCAGATGACGCCGACAGGACGGAAAAATTCTTTGATGCGGTATCCTATGCTCTTATCGATCACAAAGAGGTATCCGCAGATAACGATAAACTCAAATACACGCGCGATAAGCGTGCCGAGCGCTGCGCCCGCCACTCCCATCTCGGGAGCGCCGAATTTACCGAAAATGAAAACATAGTTCGCGCCGACGTTGACAAAGAACGCGCCGATCGAGGTGTAGAGCGGCATACGGACCTTGTTGACATTGCGGAGCACTATAGTACAAAGTAAAGGAGAGAGCTAAAAGATGATTACTTTAGATGAAGCAAAAGTCGGTATGGCTGACAAAGTAGATCAGATGGTAGTAGACGAATTCCGCAGGGATTCTTT
>CAYZHW010000211.1:0-2453 GCA_964478105.1 uncultured Lachnospiraceae bacterium
GGCACCTGCTCTATCGCAGGTGCCCCAAACGGGAGCTTTTTTATATCTTATACGTCTTATAAACCTTACCGTCGAGATCCTTCCACTCGAACGTTTTGACGTCGAATATCATATACGAATGCGGCGAGTTTTCCTTGGGGATCGAGACCGAGCCGGGATTGATATATATGTGCGTGTCGTGCTCCTCGCATACGGGGATATGAGTGTGTCCGTGTAACAGGATATCACCCGGGCGGATTGCAGGGAGATTCTTGTTGTTGTACGTGTGTCCGTGTGTTGCGAGAATGATGCGATCTCCCGCGGGGATGATGGCGTAGTCGGCCATAACGGGAAATTCAAGCACCATCTGGTCCACCTCAGCCTCGCAGTTGCCGCGCACGCAGATAATGTCGTGCTTCAGCTCATTCAAGAGTGCGATGACCTTTTTGGGTGCGTAGCCCTCGGGAAGATCGTTGCGCGGCCCGTGATAGAGAAGATCGCCGAGAAGGAGTATCCTGTCCGCCTTTTCTGCTTTGTATCTTTCTATAAGCTTTTCAAGATAGAATGCCGAGCCGTGTATATCGGATGCAATAAGCCATTTCATAATAGTTTTACCTTTCAACTTTGATTCTTTTATTGTATCACAAACATAGCACTTTTGCAATATAATACGGTGCACGAAAAGTACCTTTTTGCCGCAACATTTTTAATGATTGACAAAAATTGCCGTGACCGATATAATGAAGGTAATAAAACGATGGAGGACGCTATGAGAAGATACGAAGATCCTAAGTTTTTGCATGAAAATACACTTGCTCCGAGAGCGTATTATATCCCTTACGATACACGCGATGGGGCGCTTTCACGTGATAAGAAAAAGTCTAAATTTTACACGCTCCTTAACGGTACGTGGGATTTTAAATACTTCGCACGCGATATCGATTATAATGGCAAGGTCGATGTATGGGACAAGCTCGAGGTGCCGTCCTGCTGGCAGCCGAACGGTTATGACAGCCCTATGTACACCGATAAGAATTATCCCTATCCCTGTGATCCGCCCTATGTGCCCGACGATAACCCCGTCGGCGTTTACAGAAGAAATATTTTTGTCGATGCCGAGACTGCAGCACGCGAGAATTATCTCATCTTCGACGGTGTTTCATCCGCTTACGAGGTCTATCTCAACGGAGAATACGTCGGATACTCTACAGTCTCGCACTGCATGTCCGAGTTTAAGATAGACATACGAGAAGGGGAAAACGAGCTTCTTATCAAGGTGTGGAAATGGTGCGCCCATAGCTATCTTGAGGATCAGGATTCATTCAGATGTAACGGTATTTTCAGGGATGTATATATGCTCTCACGTCCCGCGGGACATGTCGTTGATATAACTGTTTCGTACGATGACAAGAGCTTTTCCTGCGATCACCCGTACACGCTCTATGATATGGACGGTAATCTGACAGACGCAAAGGATCCTATTCTTTGGAACGCGGAAAAGCCCTACCTTTATACCGCGATAATCGAAAAAGCGGGCGAGTTCATTCCGATAAGGTTCGGTTTCAGAACGCAGTCTGTAAGCGAGGCGGGCGAGCTTCTTATAAACGGTGTATCGGTCAAGCTCAAGGGGGTCAACCACCACGATACCGACCCGTACAAGGGATATACGATGAGCGAAGCGGATATTTTGCGCGATCTTACACTTATGAAGGAGCTTAATATCAACTGCATACGCACATCACACTATCCCGCGCCGCCCTATCTTATGGAGCTGTGCGACGAAATGGGTTTCTATGTTATAGATGAAGCCGATCTTGAGACGCACGGATTCAATATCCGCCGGGGCAGAAGCGATAAACGCTACGGCTTTGATCCCGACGAAATGTGGCCCGCGAGAAACTCTATATGGCGCGATGCATTCCTTGACAGAGCAGAGAGGCTTTTTGCGCGCGATAAAAACTATACCTCTGTCATTATGTGGAGCCTCGGAAATGAGTCCAACTACGGCGAGAACTTCGCCGCGATGAGCGATTATCTGAAGAGTGTTGACACCAATCTCGGATACCGCCGTCTCATTCACTATGAAGGCGCGTTTTATTGCAACGACCGCAAAAAAGATCCCGACACTGTCGATGTAATAAGCCGTATGTATTGGACTGCCGATCAGATGGTAAAGTATCAGATGGAGACGGGCGATACAAGATCGCTGTTTTGGTGCGAATACTGTCACTGTATGGGTAACTCGCCCGGAGACCTTTTTGATTATTGGCATGTCATCGACAAGATGCCGCAGATGATAGGCGGCTGCATCTGGGAGTGGGCGGACCACGCGTCTCCCTTAGGCAACGGAAGGCTCGGCTACGGCGGCGACTTCGGTGAGGAGACGCACAACTCCAACTACTGCTGTGACGGTCTTGTTATGCCTGATCGAAGCTACAAGGCGGGAACTTATGAGGCAAAGGCCTGCTATCAAC
>CAYZHW010000212.1:0-2406 GCA_964478105.1 uncultured Lachnospiraceae bacterium
GCATCGACGTAATGACCACCGAGACCACCTGCCTCTCCTCGATCTGGGTAACAGACGAGAAGACCAAGGCTTATTTTGAAAACCACAAGAGACCCGGCGAGTACAAAAAGCTTTCTCCCGCACGAGTTGCATACTATGACGGAGCGGTAAAGGTAGACCTCTCCAAAATCGAATCTATGATCGCACTGCCCTTCCACCCCTCGAACGCTTATACAGTAAAAGAGCTTATCGCCAACCCCTACGACATTCTCCGCGAGGTCGAAAGATCGGCAGCTGAACAGCTCGGACTCCCCGCGAACGTCAATTATTCGCTCACCGATAAGATAAAGGACGGCAATATTTACGTTGAACAGGGCGTTATCGCGGGATGCGCGGGCGGTACATACGAGAACCTTGTTGCCGCGGCTGATATCCTTGCAGGAAAGAGCGTCGGATGCGGCTCGTTTGCGCTCTCGGCTTACCCGATGTCCCAGCCTGTTTTCGTCGGACTTATGAAGAACGGTGCGGCAACAGAGCTTATGAATTCGGGCGTAACGCTTCGCTCTGCCTTCTGCGGTCCCTGCTTCGGCGCAGGCGACGTTCCCGCAAACGGCGGACTCTCTATCCGTCATTCCACGAGAAACTTCCCCAACCGTGAGGGCTCAAAGCCGGGCGCAGGACAGATCGCATCTGTCGCGCTTATGGACGCGCGCTCGATCGCGGCAACGGCAGTAATGGGCGGCAAGCTCACACCTGCAACCGATATTGAAGTAAATTACACAGACAGAGAATACACATTCGATGACAGCGCGTACCGTAGCCGCGTATACTTCGGTTACGGCAAGGCTGACGCGGCAAAGGAGCTTAAGTTCGGCCCGAATATTGCCGACTGGCCCGAGATGCCCGCGCTCTCGGATGATCTTCTTATCGAGGTCGCTTCTGTCATTACAGACCCCGTAACGACCACCGATGAGCTCATCCCCTCGGGCGAGACATCGTCGTACAGATCCAACCCCGAGAAGCTCTCGAGCTTCGCTCTCTCGCGCAAGGATCCCGAATACGTCGGAATTGCCAAGCGCATCAGAGCAGAAGAAGCAGAGCGCGCGGCGGGCGGCAAGCTTGCGCTCGCCGATCATGAGGCAGAGCAGATGAAAGCGCTCGGTTGGGGCGGAGATTTTGCAGATCTCGGATACGGCAGCGTTGTCTGTGCGGTAAAACCCGGTGACGGCTCGGCGCGCGAGCAGGCGGCTTCCTGCCAGAAGGTGCTCGGCGGCAGAGCAAATATCGCAAGCGAGTACGCGACAAAGCGTTACCGCTCCAACCTCATTAACTGGGGTATGCTCCCGCTTACAACGGCAGAGGAGATAGGCAGCTTCGAGCGTGGCACTAAGATCTATCTGCCCGGTATCAAAGCCGCTGTGGCAAACAAGGACAGAGAGATAATCGGCTACGCATTAACGAAGTGTGGCGCAAAGAAGATCACGTTCTCGCTCGGCAGTCTTACCGACGACGAGCGCGCGATCATTCTCGCAGGCTGTTTGATAAATTATTACAGAGGATAAATAGATAAATAGTAATATAGGCGGGGAAAACATTTTTGACAAAATTGTTTTCCCCGCACCCCTTTCAAAAAACCTTTTAATACAAAAATAAAACAAACGGTTCGTACAGATGTTATATCTATACGAACCGTTTGTTTTTATTTGCCTTCCCCAAGAAGGGGAAGGGGGACTGTCGGCTCGTGCGGATATAATATCCGTGCAAATCAAAACAACGGACGGGCAATGCCCGCCCCTACATTGTTTGTACGAATTTTATGTATCTGCACAGATATAAAATTACATCTGTAGGGGCGACCATCGGTCGTCCGCATATGCGGTTTTTTACATTATAGCACCTTATAAGGTGCGTGTCAAGGGAATCTTATAGGGTGCGTGATACAATATTATTGAGGTGAGAAAAATGAATGCATATCAAAGACTAAAGGACATAAGAGAAGATAACGACCTAAAGCAAGAGGACATTGCAAGACTTCTTTCAACGACCAGACAGCAGGTCAGCAAATGGGAAAACGGCATTCAAATGATGGGTATTGACAAGTATATCATTCTTGCAAAATACTATGATCTTTCGCTCGATTATCTTGTCGGGCTTACAGATATACCGAAAAAATTGAATTGACAATTCGGCGGGAGCAAACCCCCGCCTTACAAAAATATCTTTATTTTCGCACCGATATAATATCCGTGCAAAATCAAAAATGGCGGGCAATGCCCGCCGCTACAATATGGTTTTACATCTTACCGTAGGGGGCGGCCTTTTTAAAAAAGGCCGCCCCGTTTATTTTTATTCTCTTATAAGCACCTTTTCTATCTTGCAGATGTACATTTTGTGGAAATCGTTTATGGGATAATGCGAGAGGTGGGA
>CAYZHW010000213.1:0-2376 GCA_964478105.1 uncultured Lachnospiraceae bacterium
GGTGATGACGGAGTCAGAGTCCGTTGCCTTACCGCTTGGCGATGCCCCATTGCAACAGATGACATTATAGCAGAAAAAAAACAATTTGTCAATACTTTTTTTAATTTTATTTTCATTTTTATTTTTTATAAATTACTTGTTTTTTCCTATCTGCTATGTTACAATCGTTTCGACAGATAATTTAGTTCTGTGAAAGGAAAATAGATAATGAAAACTATCGAAACCAATATCATCTACGAGAATCCCCTGCCGCAGCTCCGCTCGCGCCAGGCTTACTTCCCGTGGCTGACAAAATGCGCCGACGGACGCATTGCCGCAGTCTACGGCATAGGAGAAGCCTTTGAGAGCGTCGATATGGCAAGCTACATTTCTTACAGCTCGGACGGCGGAAAGACCTGGACAGCACCCGAGAAGATTCTCGACCACAGCGCATTCCCTATGAAGATATCCGAGTGCTCTAAGGCAATCTCACTCCACGACGGACGCCTTGTTACACTCGGCTACGCTTATGACAGAACCAACCCTGAGCTGCCTATGGGTAATCCCGAGACCGGCGGACTTCTTGACGACTATGTCTTCTGGGCAGAGTCGCGCGATGGTGGCAAGACCTGGACCAAACCCTCTGTTATCGAATGCGCGTGGGGCCCTCACGTTGAGGCATCCGCGCCCATCACCGTCCTCAAGAACGGCACATGGATCACTCCCATCACAGGCTTCCTCGGATGGGAAGGACAGAAGATCGGCAAGACCTGCGGCAGAGCACTCCGCTCGGACGACGAAGGCAAGACATGGAACGACGACGCCGTCTGCATGGACTTCGGCGATGACGATACATGCTGCTACGAGCAGAGAATGTGCGAGCTCGAATCCGGCACGATCGTAAATATCGCTTGGAACGAGGTCTACTCCACGGGTGAGCGCAAAGAAAACCACTTCACATACTCCACCGACGGCGGCAAGACTTGGAGCAAGCCCGAGACCACGGGCATCCTCGGTCAGGCATCCTCGCTTCTTTCTCTCGGCGGCGAAAAGCTCCTCGCGATCCATGCGGTGCGCCGCGATACCGACCGCCCCGGCATATACGGCTATGTCGTTGACTTCTCCGAGAAAACTTGGAACATCGTCGATGAGGCTTTGCTCTGGGAACCCGTAACCCCCCTTCTTCGCGATAATAAGATGGCGGAGATATTCGCCTTCCTTAAATTCGGTCAGCCCGGCGCGATCATACTCGATGACGGCGATCTTCTGATGTCGCACTGGTACGCCGAAGACGGAAGATACAAAACTGTTGCAACCCGCATCAAACTGTGATATAATTATCCTAATATATTATATGAGGTGATAACTATGACAATCAAAGAAAAAGTACAAAAAGCCCTTCCGATTTGCGGAACTCACGTTAATCTCACAGACCCGATCGTCACCGAGATATTCGGCGCACTCGGATATGACTTCCTCTGGGTCGATATGGAGCACACCGCGCTCTCTTGCGAGCAGGTCTACCATCATATCCTCGCGGCCAAATCCGCAGGCACACCCGTTTTCGTCCGCGTTCCCGTTGACGATCTCACAATAACAAAGCGCAGTGTTGAAATGGGCCCCGACGGCATCATCTTCCCGATGATCAAAAATGCAGAGCACGCAAAGCGTGTCCTCGATAACACCCTCTATCCCCCCTATGGTACAAGAGGATGCGGCCCCAAGGGCGCTGTCCGTTACGGCCTTGACAGCGAGCCCTATTATTACGGCGAGGGACACCTCAAAATGTGTCGCTTCGTACAGATAGAGCAGGCATCGGCGGCAGAAGAAGCAGAAAAGATCGCCGCTATTCCGTACCTTGACGGTATCGTCCTCGGTATGCACGATCTTTCGGGTTCTATAGGACGTCTCGGAGACATCTTCTGCGAAGAAAATCTTCGCCTTGCCAATAAGTCTATCGCCGCATTCCGCGCGGCAGGGAAGACCGTCGGCGTTTCTACATTCGCAACAGACGACGAAACACTCACACGTTACCACGAAATGGGTATCAATATGATCTCCACAGGTGCCGATTACGACTACGTCGCAAAACGCGGCATCGAGACCCTTAACAGAATCAAGGGTATACAGAGTAAATAAAAAACAAAAGGCGTGCATTGCTTTTTTGCTATGCACGCCTACAACATATATGCGATATCATATCAACGTACAAATGTAAATTCACAATTGTAGGGGCGGCCATTGGCCGTCCGAATGATGTCGTGTTGTCAAACTACGGTAAGATCGTTGACGATGCAATCAAAAACATATCCGAAATCTATCCCCAATTGTCGATAAAACATTATGTGATTATGCCGGATCATATAGACTATT
Source organism: uncultured Lachnospiraceae bacterium (assembly GCA_964478105.1). GTDB lineage: Bacteria > Bacillota > Clostridia > Oscillospirales > CAG-272 > CAYZHW01. The sequence goes on from CAYZHW010000213.1 coordinate 2,353, forward strand.
TATAAAGCACCTACCAAAAATCTA
>CAYZHW010000214.1:0-2304 GCA_964478105.1 uncultured Lachnospiraceae bacterium
AGTAAACTTCTTGTTAAAGTGGGCGACAAGGTAACACAGAAGCAGGTCATAGCACTTGCAGGAAATACCGGAAATTCGTATGGCTCACACTGTCACTTTGAGGTGCGACTTAACGGCGAGCGTCAGCAGCCGCTCAATTATGTAACACAGCCCGAGTGATGATTTGAAAGGAACAAAAATGTCAAAAAAAGTACCAATCTGGTTGACTGTGACATTGATACTTCTGACGGCGCTTATCGTATTTCAGGCTACGTTCGTTGTCCTTAAAGGTAAGTACGAGACCGAAATACGAGAGCTTATGACGGAGGAAGAAAGCTTTAACGCAAAGCTTGCAGTTATTGATTCGATGTACCGTAACAAGTATTACGGCGAGATCGACGATGATCTGCTTCTCGACTATATCTTGAAAGGCTACGTTGCCGGTACCGGTGACAGATACGGAGCCTATTACAACGAAGAAGAATTCGCGGAACTTATCGCAGACAGCAACGCGAGCCTTCAGGGCATCGGAGTCAGTGTCATATACAATACCGACTACGGCCTTATCGAGGTCATAACCGTAATGCCCGATTCTCCGGCACTTGAAGCCGGTGTGCAGCCCGGCGACCTCATAGTGACGCTAGGAGAAGAAAAAGAAAGCGTATTTGAGCTTGGCTACGATGTAGCAGTTAATAAGCTGCGAGGCGATGCGGGCACATACGCAGTTTTCTCGGTGCTTCGCGGAGAGAATTATTCGGAGACTGTTGATTTCAGAATAGAGCGCGGATACGTTACCGAACAGACGGTTACATACCGTCTATACGAAGCGGATCCTACGATAGGCATCGTAAAGATAGTCCAATTCGATGCGGGTACTCCGGATCAGTTCTTTGAAGCGGTTTCCGAGCTCCAAAAAGAGGGCGCAAAGAAGTTCGTTTTCGATGTGCGTTACAATCCCGGCGGAGATCTTGATTCCATTACATCTATACTTGATTTTCTGCTCCCCGAGGGGCCTATCATAAGAACGGTCGACAAATCCGGTAATGAAGATGTTATAAATTCCGATGCGAGCGAGTTTACCGCACCGATGGCGGTACTGACAAACGGAAATACCGCATCGGCAGCAGAGCTTTTTGCATCTGCGCTCAAGGACTATAATAAAGCCACGCTCGTGGGAACGACGACATACGGAAAGGGAAGTATGCAGCAGATCGTATCGCTTCTTGACGGTTCGGCTCTGCGTATGACATACAAAATGTATTTCCCCCCATTTTCGGACAGCTATGACGGTATCGGTATCGTCCCCGATATAGATGTCGAGCTTGACGAATCGCTTGCAAATAAAAACATATATAAGATAACAGACGAAGAAGACAATCAACTTCAGGCGGCGATAGCTTACCTGAACAAATAATAAAATTTTAAGGAGACAATGACCATGGAAAAGAAGACAAAGCAGCTTTATACCCCCGAAGGCTATCAGGCCCTCGTTGATGAATTAAATTACCTTAAAAATACTAAACGTCAGGAAGTTAAAGAGGACATCGCTGTAGCACGTTCTTTCGGAGACTTGTCGGAGAACGCAGAGTACGATGAGGCAAGAAATGAACAGGCCAAGGTCGAAGCAAGAATTACAGAGCTCGAGGATATGATCGCAAACGCAGAGGTCGTTGACGAATCCGAGATCGACCACGACACGGTTCACCTCGGATCGCTTGTCAAGGTGTTTGACAAATCGTACGGCGCCGAGGTTGAGTACAACCTTGTAGGTTCTAACGAAGCAAATCCGCTTGAGGGCAAAATTTCCGATCAGTCGCCTATCGGCAGAGCACTTCTCGGTATGCGCAAGGGCGATACTGTTACAGTTGAAGTGCCTATGGGTGAGATACAACTTGAGATCAGATCTGTAACAAGACCTAAGACAAAATAAGCACAAGGAGCAAAATAAAATGGCAGAGATCAACGAAACAAACGTAACTTCAACAGAAGAACTCAGTGATATATTACAGGTACGCCGCGATAAGCTTACCGCTCTTTACGAGTCGGGTAACAATCCTTTTGAAAAGACAAAGTTTGACTTTGACACATACACGAGCGACATCGTCGCTCGCTTTGAGGAGCTTGAGAACACAAACGTAAAGATCGCAGGCCGTATGATGAGCCGCCGCGATATGGGTAAGGCATTTTTCTGCGATTTACAGGACCGCGACGGAAAAATTCAGCTCTACGTCCGTATCAATGATATCGGAGAAGAGGAATTTGCTCACTTTAAGAAATACGATATCGGTGATATCGTAGGCGTTACAGGTACCGTTTTCCGCACAC
>CAYZHW010000215.1:0-519 GCA_964478105.1 uncultured Lachnospiraceae bacterium
CCGCATCGTCTATCATAGCCTTTGCTATACGGTCCTTGACAGAGCCGGCGGGATTAAAATATTCGAGCTTAGCAATGATCTTTGCTTTGAGTCCAAGCTCTTTTTCTATATGTATAAATTCCAGAAGCGGTGTTTTTCCTATAAGCTCCGACGCGTTTTGATATATTTTCATAATAATCACCTTATTTAAAATATTTTATGAGATTTTGCTTTTCAAAGATCTTTATCAGTATAATTCCAATAATAAGTCCTGCTGTTCCCTGTATTGCATTGGCAGGAATTTTTACCAATGACGGAGCGAATCCGTACAAAACCCCCTCAAACAGATAATATCCCAAGATCATTATGATCTCTGCAAATGTTGCGCTCAATATCCTTGCTGTCAGATCCTTTGTCTTCTTTTTTTACAAGGCCATAGCCGTAATACGCTATGAGGGTCATAAGAGCCTTTATAGCGAAGGTTGCGGGAGCATATATAAAGTATCCCGAAAAGACATCTGCAAGTGCAGAACCGACACC
>CAYZHW010000215.1:529-2304 GCA_964478105.1 uncultured Lachnospiraceae bacterium
CGACACCAACAGCAAGAAACGAGTACAGCGGTGTCAGCACCCAGCCGCAAAGAAGGACAATACAGTCTCCCAGATTGATATATCCGTTAAGCGGAGACGGAATTTTTATTACCATTGTTGCCACGCATACCATAGCGGCAAACATCGATGACACAGCTATCTTTTGTGTGGTATTTTTCATTTTACCGCCTCAAATCCCCGTTCGAGATCGGCTATGATATCGTCGATGTGCTCTGTTCCGATGGAAAGACGAATGGTGTTGGGCTTAATCCCCTGGTCCAACAGTTCTCGTTCGGAGAGCTGACTGTGCGTGGTGGTTGCAGGATGAATAACAAGGCTCTTTACGTCTGCGACGTTTGCAAGAAGTGAGAATATCTCAAGACTGTCGATGAACTTGTGCGCCTCTTCCTTGCCGCCCTTGATCTCGAACGTAAATATGGAACCGCCGCCATTCGGAAAAAAACTTTCGTAGAGCGTATGATTGGGATGATCTGGCAAGGACGGGTGATTTACCTTTTCCACCTGCGGATGATTTGACAGAAATTCAACTACCTTCTTTGTGTTTTCTGCGTGGCGCTCAAGTCGAAGCGACAGAGTTTCGATACCCTGAAGGAGAAGGAACGCATTGAAAGGAGAAAGGGTCGCGCCGGTATCACGAAGCAGGATAGCACGGATATATGTGACAAACGCCGCGGGGCCTACCGCCTTTACAAAAGACACGCCGTGATAGCTGGGATTGGGGGCGGCAATCGCGGGATACTTTCCGCTTGCCGTCCAATCGACTTTGCCGGAGTCAACGATCACACCGCCAAGCGTTGTGCCGTGTCCTCCCAAAAACTTTGTCGCGGAGTGTATCACAATATCTGCACCGTGCTCGATAGGACGAAGCAGATAAGGAGTTGCGAACGTGTTATCTACCACAAGCGGCAGACCGTGCTTATGGGCGAGTTCGGCAAGTGCATCGATGTCGGGAATGTCGCTGTTTGGATTGCCGAGAGTTTCGATGTAGATCGCTCTGGTATTCTCCTTTATTGCCGATTCAACTTCTGCAAGATCGTGAATGTTAACAAAGCTTGCAGTGATACCGAAATTCGGGAGTGTGTGTGCAAACAGATTGTAGCTACCGCCGTAAATAGTCTTTTGGACAACGAAGTGACCGCCGTTCTGACCGAGAGCCTCAAGTGTATATGTAATAGCCGCCGCACCCGAGGCAAGAGCCAGCGCTGCAACGCCGCCTTCAAGGGCAGCTACTCTCTTTTCAAGCACATCCTGAGTGGAGTTTGTGAGTCTTCCGTAAATATTTCCCGCGTCTGCAAGACCGAAGCGTGCAGCCGCGTGAGCGGAGTTCTTAAAAACATAAGATGTTGTCTGGTAGATCGGCACTGCGCGTGCATCTGTTGCGGGATCGGGACTTTCCTGGCCTACGTGAAGCTGAAGTGTTTCAAATTTATAGTTAGACATAATAATTTCCTTTCAATATATAATATGATGGTTTATGGTTTTGTTTAGTTTGATCAACCGTCACATTCGACCGAAACGGAAATTTTCTCTTACCAACTTTTCAAAATAGTTTTCCATACACTTTTCCTTCTCGGTTTACATACCTTTTTAGTAGGTTGAATGTATTATAGCATCTATTACCTACCTTGTCAATAGGTAAATTCAAAAAAACATAAAAATTTTGAGCGCCGCCGAAGCGGCGCCCTTGCTTTATCTAATGCCGTATTTTTCAATGATGTAATCCATATCCTTATCGCCTCTGCCCGAGAGGTTGA
>CAYZHW010000216.1:0-2287 GCA_964478105.1 uncultured Lachnospiraceae bacterium
CGACGGCGTATCGCACAGAGAATACTGCACGGGATTTTACTTCAACGATCCCAAAACAGAGGCGAATCTCTCTACCGTTCAGGGATACCTTCGCGAGAAGGCATATCTTGCGCGCGCCACCTCATACAATGAAGAGGACGGATACACGACCTTTATCCAGCGAAACAAGCTTGTCGCGAGGGAGACGGTGGAGCTTGTATCTCCCGGAGAGGTCGGACGTGAGTTTACCGTGGAGAAGATACTTGATGATGCGGGATGCGATATCGAATCTGCACCGCATCCGATGATGACATTCAAAATAAAAGTCCCCTACCCCACCCACGAGGGTGACATACTTCGTTCGAAAGGCTGATAAAATGCAATTATTTTTTGACTTGTTAAAAACCATACTTCTCGGCATCGTTCAGGGCGTTACCGAGTGGCTTCCCGTCAGCAGCACGGGACATATGATACTCCTTGACGAGTTCGTAAAGTTCAACATTTCCGCTGAATTCAAAGAGATGTTCTTCGTAGTCATTCAGTTGGGATCGGTGCTCGCCGTGCTCACTCTCTTCTTTGAAAAGCTGAATCCTTTTTCAAAAAAGAAAAGCGAAACAGAAAAGAAAAATACATATTCGCTTTGGCTCAAAGTCATCATCGCCGTCGTCCCTTCGGCGGTTGTCGGACTTCTCTTTGACGATTGGTTTGACGCGACATTTTACTCTTTCGTGCCCGTTGCCGTCGCGCTTATCGTATACGGCGTTGCTTTTATAGTTATAGAAAAAGTCAGGGGAGACAAAGCTCCCAAGATAGCCGACAGCGCCGACGTCTCATATAAAACCGCCTTTTTTGTCGGTATGTTCCAGATGCTGGCACTGATCCCCGGTACATCGCGTTCGGGCTCGACGATACTCGGCGCTATGCTCCTCGGACTCTCACGCACGGCAGGCGCGGAATTCTCTTTCTTTATGGCGCTCCCCACAATGGTGGGGGCAAGCACTCTCAAGGTCGTAAAGTACATCCTTGACGGTGCCTCGCTATCGGGCACCGAAATACTCACGCTTGTCGTAGGTACTCTCACAGCGTTCCTTGTTTCTCTTGCGGTCATCAAATTCCTTATGGATTTCGTCAAGCGTCACAGCTTCGCATCGTTTGGCTGGTACCGCATTGCTCTCGGCATTTTGGTTCTTTTATACTTTTTTGTAAAAAAGGCTTGACAAACACTTTTTCTTGTGATATAATGCTCGTGTTGATCCTAAGACAGTAGGTTACGTTAAAAGGCGCTTCGGGTGTCTTTCCTACCGAGGTGAGCTTATAATACTTTATGTGTTTTAATCTTTCTTCGATAGACGTATCCCTGTCGAAGAAAGATTTTTTATCTTTAACTAGGAGGTGAAATACATGCCCAGTAATGCAATTCTCGAACAGAAGAAACAGTTGGTAAGCGACCTTGCAGAGAAGATCAAGAACGCCGTATCCGGTGTTGTTGTAAACTATCAGGGTATCACCGTTGAACAGGACACAAAGCTTCGTGCGGCTCTCCGTGCAGCAGGTGTTGAGTACACGGTTATCAAGAATACTTTGACAGGCAGAGCTTGTGATCTCGCAGGTTACTCCGATATGAAGCAGTACCTCACAGGTATGACAGCAGTTGCGATCAGCGCTGATGATGCTATCGCTCCCGCTAAGATCCTTAAGGAGTACGCAGAGAAGATCGAAACATTCAATATTCTCGCAGGCTTTATTGACGGCGGCGTTATCGACGTTAATGCTGTTAACGAACTCGCAGAGACTCCCTCGAAGGAAGTCCTCATCGCGAAGATGCTCGGAAGCTTGCAGTCCCCGCTTTATGGACTCGCATACGTGCTTCAGGGTAAGATCGACAAAGAAGGCGGCGTAGCTGAAGAAGCTGCAGCAGAAGCTTAATTGTCACAACAAAAAACAAAAAATAAACTAAAAAATTATTTACAAATTTCAGGAGGTAAATTAAAATGGCTACAGAAAAGACCACACAGATTTTGGACCAGATAAAGACACTTACAATACTCGAGCTCGCAGATCTCGTTAAGGCACTTGAAGAGGAGTTCGGCGTATCCGCAGCTCCCGTTGCAGTTGCAGCAGCTCCCGGTGCAGCAGCTCCCGCAGCAGCTGAAGAGAAGACAGAGTTTGACGTTGTTCTCGCAAACGCAGGCGCTTCCAAGCTCAACGTTATCAAGGTTGTTCGTGAGATCACAGGTCTCGGACTTAAGGACGCTAAGGACCTCGTTGAGGGCGCTCCCAAGACAATCAAGGAAGGCGTTTCCAAGGA
>CAYZHW010000217.1:0-2276 GCA_964478105.1 uncultured Lachnospiraceae bacterium
CAGCGAGTTCTACCATCTTTCCGAGGTACATAACCGCGATACGGTTACTGATATGGCGTACGACCAAGAGGTCGTGCGCAATAAAGAGATATGTAAGGCCCATCTTCTCCTGAAGTTCGCCGAACATATTTATTACCTGAGCCTGAATGGACACGTCAAGCGCCGATACGGGCTCATCGCAAACGATGAATTCGGGATTGATAGCAAGCGAACGTGCAATGCCGATTCTCTGACGCTGACCGCCCGAGAACTCGTGCGCATAACGCGATGCGTGCTCACTGTTAAGTCCTACGTGCTCCATAAGCTCAAGGACCTTCTGTCTGCGCTCTTCCTTGCTCTTATACATTTTATGTATGTCGAGAGGTTCTGCGATAATATCAGATACTGTCATACGGGGATTAAGCGAAGAATAGGGATCCTGGAATACCATTGTCGCCTTTTTTCTGAATTCATTGATAGACGCCTTGGACTTTATCTCGTTACCGTCATAAATGATCTGTCCCGATGTGGGGGTATAGAGATGAAGAAGCGTACGGCCGACCGTAGTCTTACCGCATCCGGACTCGCCGACAAGACCGAGAGTCTCACCGCGATTGATGCTAAAGGAAACATTATCGACAGCCTTAAGCGGACGCGACTTAAACATACCCGTATTTATATCAAAATATTTTTTTAGATTTTTGACCTCTATAAGAGGGCTGTTATTCTTGTCACTCATTTTAATGATTCACCTCACCGTTTTCGGGCGGATTTTCGAGCTCTCCGCTCTCAATTCCCGCCTTAACGTTCATCCAGCAAGCCGCGCAGTGATCGTCATTGATCTCCATACGGTCTGCCCTGTTCTTAAGGCACACCTTCATAGCCGCATCGCATCTGGGTGCAAAGGGACATCCCGCAGGCATATTGAGAAGGTCAATGGGCGTACCTGTAATAGGCTGCAAGCGCTGACCGAAGGTGTTGGTCGTCGGAATGGAACGCATAAGTCCCTTTGTATACTCGTGGCTGGGGTTGTAGAAGATCTCATCTGCTGTTCCCTGCTCACAAATAGATCCCGCATACATAACGATGACCTCATCGCACATCTGCGCTACAACACCGAGGTCGTGCGTGATCATAATGATAGCCATACCAAGCTCCTTCTGGAGCGATGACATAAGGTCAAGTATCTGTGCCTGTATAGTTACGTCGAGCGCAGTTGTAGGCTCGTCCGCAATAAGAATATCGGGCTCACAAGCGAGTGCCATTGCTATAACGACACGCTGTCTCATACCGCCCGAGAGCTCGTGCGGGTACTGTTTCATACGCTTTTCAGGCTCGTTGATATTTACAAGGCGCAACATCTCTATTGCTCTCTCGTGCGCCTGCTTTTTTGTTCTGCCCGTGTGGAGCAGTATAGATTCCATTATCTGGTGACCGATAGTATGTGTAGGGTTAAGGGACGTCATAGGATCCTGGAAAATGATGGACACCTTGTTTCCTCTTACCGTACGCATAACGCCCTCGCCCGAACCGACAAGCTCTTTGCCGTCAAGCTTTATCGAGCCTCCGACGATCTTACCCGTAGATGCCAATATTTGCATAATAGAGTAAGCCGTAACCGATTTGCCCGAACCCGACTCACCGACGATTCCGAGGACCTTTCCTCTTTCAAGATTGAAAGAGATACCGTTTACTGCCTTGACCTCGCCTGCATCGGTAAAGAACGAGGTGCGAAGGTCTTTTACTTCGAGTAATACCATAATGATCGACCTTTCCTTTCTTTTAACCGTTGAGTTTGGGGTCAAATGCGTCTCTCAAGCCATCTCCGAGAAGGTTGAGTGACAATACGATAAGCGATATAACTATCGCGGGAATGATAAGTCTGTGTGGATAAGAATTGATACCGTTGAGCGCGTCGGAAGCAAGTGAACCGAGCGACGGCATTGGCGCGTTTACACCGAGTCCCAAGAAAGAGAGGTAACTTTCCGTGAAGATCGCGCTGGGGATCTGAAGAGCTGTGGAAATGATGACCACGCTTATGCAGTTGGGCATAAGATGCTTGAAGATTATCCACTTGCCGCGAGCACCTGCCGCTTGAGCCGCAAGAACATACTCCTGCTCACGAAGCGAGAGGATCTGTCCGCGGATAAGACGCGACATAGATACCCAATAAAGAACGCCGAATACTATAAACAAACTTATGATATTCGCACCGATCTTTTCAAGCACGGTGCCTTGAATGTAGTATTGTTGCGACCTTGGAAGAATATAAGGACCAGCTTTTCGATTTAGGTAAT
>CAYZHW010000218.1:0-2254 GCA_964478105.1 uncultured Lachnospiraceae bacterium
TCAACATCGGACTCCCGATCCTTGAGTGCGAGGAGGCGGCAGAGGAGATCAACGCAGGCGACAAAGTCAATGTTGACTTTGATACAGGCGTTATCACAAATCTAACAACGGGCAAGACATATCAAGCACAGCCCTTCCCCGAGTTTATTCAGAACATCATCAAGAGCGGCGGACTTCTCGCTTCGCTCAAGAATTGAGGTGTCACCAATGAAAATGAGAATTGCAGTTCTTCCCGGTGACGGCATCGGTCCCGAAATAGTATCTTCCGCCGTCAAAGTGCTCGACCGTGTCGCAGCAAAGTACGGCCACTCCCCCGAATACACATATGTTGACATCGGCGGTTGCTCGATCGACAAGTTCGGTGTACCGATAACAGACGAAAATATGGCAATATGCAAAAATTCCGACAGCGTGCTTCTCGGTGCGGTCGGCGGACCCAAGTGGGACTCCCGCCCTCCCGCTATCCGTCCCGAAAAGGCTCTTCTTGCGGTACGTAAGGAGCTCGGACTTTTTGCAAATCTCCGTCCCGCAAAGATATTTACTCAGCTTGCAGACGCTTCTCCTCTGAAGCGCGAGCTCGTTGAACGCGGAATAGATATGGTCATCGTGCGCGAGCTCACAGGCGGCGTATACTTCGGAGAAAAGAAGACTGAAGAGATCAACGGCGAGCTTGTTGCAACAGACATTATGCCCTACGCAGAGCACGAGATCGAGCGGATCGGACGCGTTGCTTTTGAGACAGCTATGAAAAGGGGTAAAAAACTCGCATCCGTAGACAAAGCGAACGTGCTTGACACATCCCGCCTTTGGAGAAAGACGATGCACCGTCTTGCAGAAGAGTATCCCGAGGTCGAATACAGTGACATTCTCGTCGACAACACGGCTATGCAGCTTGTAAAAGACCCCTCGCAGTTCGACGTTGTAGTAACCGAGAATATGTTTGGTGACATCCTCTCGGACGAGGCGGCACAGATAACCGGTTCTATCGGACTTCTTCCCTCGGCTTCGCTTGGCAACACAAAATGCGGTATGTACGAGCCCATTCACGGCTCAGCACCCGACATTGCAGGCAAGGATATCGCAAACCCGATCGCAACCATCCTCTCTGTCGCAATGATGCTCAGATATGCGTTCGACCTTGAAGAAGAGGCGCTCTGCATCGAAAAGGCGATCGACGAAGTCCTCACAGAAGGATACAGAACGGCAGATATCATCGGTAATGCAGAATGTACGCCCCTCAAGTGCTCAGAGATCACAGAAGTAATACTCGCAAAAATATAACACGAAATCTATTTTGAGAGAAGGAATATAAATGCTCGATATCAAGATCACAAGAACAACAACCCCAAAAGAAAAGCCCGCAAAAGATCAGCCCCTCGGATTCGGAAAGATTTTTACCGACCATATGTTTGTAATGAACTACACAGAAGGTAAGGGTTGGCACGACGCACGCATCGTTCCCTTTGAACGCATCTCGCTCTCCCCTGCCGCTATGGTATACCACTACGGACAGGAGATGTTCGAAGGTATGAAGGCATACAAGGGTGCCGACGGCAAGGCGTACCTCTTCCGTCCCGATATGAACGCGAAGAGAGCAAATGCATCCAATGACAGACTTTGCATCCCGCAGATTCCCGAAGAGGATTTTGTGCAGGCTGTAAAGGCTGTGGTCGACGTTGACCGCGATTGGATCCCGAGCGAGCCCGGCACATCACTCTACATCCGCCCCTTCATCATCGCAACCGATGAATTCTTGGGTGTTGCTCCCTCAAAGACATACCTCTTTATGATAATCCTCTCCCCAAGCGGCGCTTACTACGCAAGCGGACTTGCTCCCGTTGGAATTTGGATTGAGGACGAATTCGTACGCGCTGTCAAGGGCGGTATCGGATTTGCAAAAACAGGCGGCAACTACGCGGCAAGCCTTATCGCGCAGGTAAAGGCACACGACGCCGGATTCTCGCAGGTACTCTGGCTTGACGGCGTTGAGCGCAAGTACATCGAAGAAGTCGGCGCAATGAACATATTTTTTAAGATAAACGGAACCGTTGTAACGCCTATGCTCAACGGAAGCATCCTTCCCGGTATCACTCGCGACTCGGTCATAAACCTCTGCAAATCGTGGGGCGTTCCCGTCGAGGAGAGAAGGATCTCTGTCGACGAGCTTCTTGAGGCACAGAAAACAGGTGCTCTTGAGGAAGTATTTGGAACAGGTACTGCAGCTGTCATCTCGCCTGTCGGCAAGCTTCGCTAT
>CAYZHW010000219.1:0-2204 GCA_964478105.1 uncultured Lachnospiraceae bacterium
GTGCGCTCCAGATCGAGTGTACTGTAAACGGACTCGGTGAGCGTGCAGGCAACACATCGCTCGAAGAAGCCGTAATGGCTATCCGCACACGCCCCGACCTCTATGTTTCGGTCCCCCGTATCGATACGACGCAGATCTACCGCACAAGCAAGCTCGTTTACAACATAATCGGTCAGTCGGCACCCCTCAACAAACCTATTGTCGGTGCGAATGCATTTGCGCACGAGTCGGGAATACATCAGCACGGAGTTCTTGCAAACAAGAGCACATACGAGATCATGACTCCCGAATCGGTCGGTATAAAGAACAATCAGATGGTAATCGGTAAGCATTCCGGCAAGCACGCATTTGAGTCCAGACTTACCGAGCTCGGATATGAATTCACACCCGAGGAGATCGCGGCATTCTTTGAGAAGTTCAAGGTGCTCTGCGACAAGAAAAAGACTGTTACGGACAGCGACATCGAAGCGCTTGTCACACACAAGGAAGTCGCAGAAAACAAATACAAGCTCGACCGCTTCACGCTCCACGCAGGAAACACATCTACACCTACCTGTACGATCTCTCTTATCCACAACGGTGAGCGCCTTGAAGATGTATCGCTCGGAGACGGTCCTATCGATGCGGCATACCAGGCTATCGACAAGATCATGGCGCCCCCCGCACACACACTTGAAAAGTATCTTATCAACTCGGTATCCGAAGGTAAGGACACTCTCGGCGAGGTCGTAGTCAAGATAAAGACCGAGGAAGGTAAGACCATCAACGGACGCGGTCTCTCGACCGACATTATCGAGGCAAGTATTCTCGCTTACCTCAACGCCGTAAACAAGCTTATGAACTAAAATTATTATAAAAAGGAGCATCAAACCCATGGCAATGACAATGACCCAGAAGATTCTGGCGGCTCACGCAGGGCTCGAGTCTGTCGAAGCGGGACAGCTCATCTCGGCAAAGCTCGATATCGTACTCGGTAACGATATAACTACCCCCGTAGCCGTAAATGAATTCAAAAAAGCAGGTTTCGACAAGGTATTTGACAAAGACAGAGTTGCAATAGTTCTTGACCACTTCGTTCCCAACAAGGATATCAAAGCGGCGGAGCAGTCCAAGCAGTGCAGAGAATTTGCCTGCGCACACTGCGTAAGCCACTTCTATGACGTCGGCAAAATGGGAATCGAGCACGCTCTCCTTCCCGAGCAGGGCGTTGTAACCGCGGGCGACTGCATCATAGGAGCTGACTCTCACACGTGTACATACGGCGCGCTCGGAGCATTTTCCACAGGCGTGGGATCGACCGATATGGCGGCAGGTATGGCTACGGGTATGGCTTGGTTCAAGGTCCCCTCGGCTATCAAATTCAATCTCACAGGCAAGCTCGCGAAAAACTGCAGCGGTAAGGATGTAATACTTACCATCATCGGTATGATCGGTGTGGACGGCGCGCTCTACAAGAGTATGGAATTTACGGGCGAAGGTGTTGCAAATCTCTCTATGGATGACCGCCTCTGCATCTGCAATATGGCAATCGAAGCAGGCGCAAAGAACGGCATATTCCCCGTTGACGGCGTTACACTCGCTTACCTTGACGGCAGAAGCGAAAGAGCTCCCGTCGTATACGAGGCAGATGCCGACGCAGTATACGAAAAGACCATCGACATAGACCTTTCGAAGATCGTTCCAACGGTAAGCTGTCCTCACCTTCCCGAGAACACGCATCCCGCAGCCGAGCTTGGCGACATCCAGATCGACCAGGTCGTTATCGGAAGCTGCACAAACGGACGTATGGAAGATATGGAGGTCGCATATAAGACCCTTGTCGGCAAAAAGGTTGCAGACGGCATCCGTTGCATCATCATTCCCGGTACGATGCAGATCATGAAAGAATGCGTCGAGCGCGGATATATGACGGCATTCATCGACGCGGGCGCAGTCGTTTCCACCCCCACTTGCGGTCCCTGCCTTGGCGGCTATATGGGAATTCTCGCAGAGGGCGAACGTTGCATCGCAACGACCAACCGTAACTTTGTCGGACGTATGGGCCACGTCAAGAGCGAGGTATATCTCGCAAGCCCCGCAACAGCCGCAGCAAGTGCGCTTACCGGTTATATCACATATCCGAAGGAGGTTTAAGCGATGCAAACTGAAGGAAAAGTTTTCAAATATCCCGACAACGTCGACACCGACGTAATAATCCCCGCAAG
>CAYZHW010000220.1:0-2152 GCA_964478105.1 uncultured Lachnospiraceae bacterium
GATAGCCCGCTTCAAGCGCTTTTACGCACATATCGGCGTGCATATATGTGGGAGTGCAGATGTCGATGACATCAATCTCCTCTTTAGCAAAGAGCTCATCCATAGATGTATATACCTTAACGTCGTCCTCGCCTATTCTCTCAAGTGCGACCTCGGGTCTTGCCTCAACGACTGCGGTTACCTTAACGCCGTCGAGCTTCTTGTAAGATTTGTAATGGCCGTAACCCATTCCGCCAAGTCCTATAAGTCCAACCTTAAGCATTGATAAGTTCCTCCAAAAGCTTCTTAGAATCAAGAATATCTTTTATCTGCTCGTCGCCCGAGATCTCGCGCTCAATGGTGATCGTACCGTCGTAGCCGACCTCCTTAAGCTTTGCTATAAATGCGGGATAGTTTACCTTGCCCTCGCCAAGACGGGTTTCTTTACCGAGCTTGATACCGTCTGTGGGGTAGTTACCGTCCTTGCCGTGCACCTCGCGTACGTACTTGCCGAATACATCGAGCGCGTCGACAGGGTTAGCCTTCCCGTAGAGAATGAGGTTCGCAGGGTCAAGGTTGATGCCGACGTCGCGTCCGCGCTCGACAAGATACTCGATCGTACGAAGAAGTGTTACGGGAGTTTCTTGACCTGTCTCAAAGAGAAATGTCTGTCCGTTTTTGTTAACGTGCTTTACAACGTAATTAAGCGCGGTAAGAAGTCCCTGATATTCGGCACAGTTGGGAGTCTCGGGGATAAAGCCGACGTGTGTTGCGAAATTCGGAGCTCCTACTTTTTTTGCAAAATCGGAGCCTTTTTTGAGTTGCTCGCATCTCGTAAATCTATAGTCAAGCGGGACGATACCGAGTGTGAGCGGACCGCCTGTGAAGTTCCACTCTTTCGGACCTGTCCAACCGCCCCAAAATGTCGAGATCGACACGCCGTATTTTTCCATTGCCGCATTGACCTCTGCGGCACGCTCATCTGTATAGAAGCTGTCGTCCCAGCAACCGAGCTGGCAGGACGAGAAGCCGAGATCGCGGACCTTTTTGAATTCGGTATCCACGTCGTGTTCAAGATAGATTATTACCCCCAAACGCATAATTTTGTTCCTTCCTTTAAGAAAAATTATTTTTTGGTTATTGACTTTTCTGTAATTTCATTATATAGTTTAATTAGTAAATGAGCAATAACGCGATTGCGCATTGTTAGCACGATTTTGACATTTTGGCGTGGAAGTGAGAAAAATGAACGATATTTCGTTATATGAAAAGATACCGACCGAGGCCAAGAACTTTCCGATAAGATTTCGCTTTTACGGAACGGCAAAGGGGTTTGCACCGCATTGGCACGAGCACCTCGAGCTTCTTTATTTCGTGTATGGTAGCTGCAAGGTAAACTGCGGCGTCGATACCATCAAGGTCGAGGCGGGAGACCTGCTTCTTATAAACAGTAATGAGCTTCATTGGATAGACGAAAAGAAGGAAGTAAAGTATTACTGTGTTATAATAAATCCGTCTTTTTTTGCCGATGTAAATTTTGAGCACGTTTTCCTTAAAACGCATATTCGCGGTGACGCGTATGTGACGGGACGTCTTGACGCGCTTATAAAAGAATACGAAACGGGCGGCGAGGGAAGTGATATGAGTGTAAAGAGCATCGTATATGCTCTTATGGCATATCTTTTGAAGAATTATAAGCTCGAACAGCTTTCAGATCACGCATATGACGTAAAGATGAACAAGATGCTGCGGCTCAATTCTGTTTTGCAGTACATTTCAAAACACTATCAGGAAAAGATAAGCACGGCAAAGCTTGCAGAGATGTGTTTTCTTTCCGAGTGCTATTTTTGTCGTTTCTTCAAAAATGCGACGGGGTATTCGGTGGTGGATTACATAAACAGATTGCGCGTCGAAAAGGCGGCGGTGCTCTTAAAGAATACTGCGGCAAGTATAACCGAGATTGCAAGCAATGTCGGCTTTAATGATATTAACTTCTTCTCGCGGGTCTTCAAGAAATATATGAAAAAAAGTCCGCGTGAATACAGAAGGGATGCCTGACGGCATCCCCTTTTTGTATGCAAATTATTCAACCGTGACTCTCCAACCGAAGGGATCTTCTGTTTCTCCCCACTGGATCTTTGTGACCGTGTCGTAGATCTTCTGGCTAAGCGGG
>CAYZHW010000221.1:0-2119 GCA_964478105.1 uncultured Lachnospiraceae bacterium
GAATGCTACAACAGAAGGTGTTGTGCGCGATCCCTCGGGATTTGTGATAACGACGGGTTCACGTCCCTCGTACACTGCCACGCAAGAGTTTGTTGTGCCAAGATCTATTCCTATTATCTTTCCCATTGTTGTTTTCCTCCAAATTTTCTTTTGTATATTATATTATTTGTTTACGTTTTTTAGTTCGCTACTTTTACCATAGCGTAGCGGATGACCTTATCGCCCTTTGTGTATCCCTTTTGGAGCACTTCGACGACCGTGTTCTCTGCGATGTTCTCATCTTCAATGTGCATTACGGCATTGTGAAGATTGGGGTCGAATTCCTTGCCTTCTGCCTCGATCTCGAAAACGCCCATCTTCTCAAGCGTCTCTGTGAAGCTCTTAAGTACCATTTCGACGCCCTGCATAACCGCATCTGCATCGGTAAACTTGGTAGCTCTTTCCATATTGTCGAGTATCGGCAAAATCTGTGTGACTGCATCCGAATACGCATCCGCGTATGTGCTCTCGCGTTCTTTTGCGGCACGGCGGCGGAAGTTATCGTACTCCGCGATCATTCTCATATATTTGTCGGCCTCCTCCGCGAGCTTAGCGTTCGCTTCTTCAAGCTCTTTTTTCAGAGCTTCGATCTCTTTTTCGAGCTTTTTGTCCGATTTTGAGCTTTTTTTCTTTTCGGTCTTCTCTTCCTTTATCTCGGGAGCAGCAGTTTCTTCTACCGTATCCTTTTCGATATCATTCATCTTTATGTTCTCCTTTCGGAAGTGCGTTGTTATCATTTATCATATCGGATATATTATCCGCGATATGCTGTATCATAGTGACGACCCTTGAATAATCCATTCGGCAGGGACCTATTACACCTATAGAGCCGACCACGCGGTCGCCGGACTTTATCGTCTTGTAAATAAGTGTGGAGTTGTTCAGCGCTCCTATCGGATTCTCCGAACCGATATAGATATTCACACCGTCATTCTCACTTGCCGATACGACATCAAGAATATCGTCCTTTTTCTCAAACGAACCAAGCAGCTCTTTGAATCTTCCGAGGTCCGAATATTCGGGATACTGCAATAGTCTGTCAAGGCCGTCGACCTTAAGATCTCCTCCGTCGACCTCGCTCAACGCTTCATAGATAAGCTTGATTATCGGGTTTACTATCAGCGAATAATCACCCAGCAGTTCTTCAAGCTTCATTATCGTCGGAAGTGTTATAACATCGGCCGTAACATACGTCAGTGTTTCATTGAGTGCCGATTGCAAAGTATCAAGCGTCGATTGCGGTATATCAAAACCGAGATTTACGTACTTTGTCTTTACCGTCTGCGCGGACGTGAGCATAACAAGAACAAAACTGCGCTCGTCTATGCGCACCGCCTCGTACTTGACTATCACCGTCATCTTGCGCTTGGGCTTTATCGCAATTCCCGTGTAATTGGTGAGCGCAGAGGCGATCTTCGAGGCTTTGTCGAGGATCTTATCAAGCTCTGTAAGCTTGACCTTCAAGAGATTGTTGACCTCGTTGATCTCATTGGCAGTCATCGCGTACTCGTTGAGCATCGTATCGACATAAAATCTGTATCCAAGCTCACTTGGTACGCGCCCTGCAGATGTATGCGGTTGTTCGAGGTATCCGAGACTCTCAAGCTCTGCCATTTCATTTCTGATAGTAGCAGACGAATAAGCTATCTGCTTATTGGTCGTGACATACTTAGACCCTACAGGCTCACCGTTCTCGATATGAGCATCGATGACCGCTTTCAATATGAGCTTCTTGCGTTCGCTTAGTTCGTCATATGGGAAGCGCATCCCGCACACCTCCGTATCATTTTCTTGTTTTTAGCACTCTTCGCATCCAAGTGCTAAAATCAACAATACAAATTTACCATTATTTTGGTATTTTGTCAACAGAAATATTGATTTTTATTTGTTAATTATTTGTAAACTGACAAAACGAGTGCTAAAAAGCCACGCTTCCGCGTGGCTTTTTCATATTTTATCAAAACTCGATTACCGATTCATCCCACATATCGGGAGCTTTATAACCCATAAGGTTTACCATAGTCGCCGCAACGTTGGAAAGGCCGAACTTACCCTCGTCTGCCTTTACCTTGTAATTATC
>CAYZHW010000222.1:0-2115 GCA_964478105.1 uncultured Lachnospiraceae bacterium
AGGTATCGTTACAAAGCCTTTTGCGTTTGAGGGTAAGAAGAGAATGGATCAGGCAGAGGTTGGTATTGCAAACCTCAGCGAGTATGTTGACTCTCTTGTTGTTATCCCCAATGAAAGACTTAAGCAGGTATCGGATACACGCATTACGCTTTTCAACGCATTTGAGATCGCTGACGATGTGCTTCGCCGCGGTGTACAGAGCGTTTCCGATCTTATCAACGTTCCCGGCTTTATCAACCTCGACTTTGCTGACGTTACATCGGTAATGCACGATGCAGGTTATGCTCATATGGGCGTGGGAACAGGTACGGGTAAGGACAAGGCAGAGATCGCCGCCAAGGCTGCTATCTCCAGCCCGCTTCTCGAGACTTCTATCAAGGGCGCTCGCGGAATCCTTCTCAGCATTACAGCTTCTCCCGATATCGGACTCGAGGATGTTGATCTCGCAGCATCTATGGTTGCTGACGAAGCGCATCCCGAAGCAAATATCATCTGGGGAGCAAACTTTGACCCCAATCTTGAGGACGAAATGAGAGTCACTATTATCGCAACAGGCTTTGAGAAAAAGGAAGAAGTTAAGAAGAATCCTGTAAAGCCTATGCCCGAAGTGGTTAAAAAGCCCACAGCTCCCAACGAAACACGCGAGGTAGTAGATATCATCGAAGAAGCAAACGGTATGGATGACGATCTCGATACAGTAGATGCGACCGTATCCGACGACGAATTCGGCGATATTATGAACATACTTAAAAAATCAAGACGCCGCGACGAATTCAGAAGAAGATAAGGAAATACATAAAACGGAGCAGTTTTGAATTGCTCCGTTTTTTACTTTTTTTCAAATCCTTCGCCCAAGACTTCTCCTGTGTCGTTGAAAAAAACAAAGGCATTGGGGTCCAGATCCTCTATGATCTTTTTTATGGCGTAGATCTCGTTTTTCTTCACCACACAAACAAGAATGTTTTTTTCTTTGTTGGTGTAATAACCCCGTCCGGCAAATACCGTTACTCCGCGTCCGAGTTTACCCGTGACGGTGTCGGCTATTTTGCGGTATGAATCGGATATGATAAAAACGGCTTTGGCGCGCGAAGCGCCGTCAAGTATCATATCGACTGTGACCGAAAATGCATATGTGCTTATAAGGGAATACAGTATTCCTACATAGTTTCCCGTAATGGCTATAAGGGATGCGATGATTATAAAGTCGCACATCATTATCACGCGGCCTGCCGAAAATCTTTTCCACTTGTGTTTTACGATCCAGGCAACAAGATCGGTGCCGCCCGTTGTGTATCCCCGTGTGAAAAGAAGTCCGGTTCCGGCGCCCATAGTTATACCGCCGAAAAGCGCGCAGAGCATCGGGTCAAAGATCGTTACCGGGAAAAAAGTAAATATATCCGTGGCGGCTGAAGATGCCGCGATACCGATGACGGTCTTTGTCAAGAATTTTATCCCGTACAGCTTTGCATTGATGAGTACGAGCGGAATGTTTACGGCAAGTATGGCAAGGCCAACAGGGATCCCGAGTATCCGATTTGCGACAGTGGCAATTCCCGTAGCGCCGCCGAGAACGATGTTCCCGGGAATAATGAACATATTTACCGATGCCGAGAAGAGGATCGAGCTTATTATTACGATCCCTGTATCGTAAAGAATATTTTTTACCGAAGCTTTCATAAAACCTTTCAAACAAAAAGTATTAAAGGAGACGAATATGAATTTTAACGTTTTTGTGCCCACAGCGATATTTTCCGGAAAAGACTGCGTAAAAGCCAACAAGGAAAGATTCAAACTTGGCTCTGCCTGCCTTATCGTTACAGGTAAGCACGGAGCAAAGGCGAGCGGAGCGCTTGATGATATTTTACCCATTCTTGAAGAATATAAAATTAAATATTTTATTTTTGATAAAATAACAGAAAATCCCCCCATCGCAACCTGCTTTGAGGGCGGCAGACTGTGTGCCGAGCTTGGTGCTGATTTCATTATCGGTATCGGCGGCGGATCCGCGCTTGATGCGGCAAAGGCGATAGCCGCATATGCCGCAAATCCCACCATAGATATGATGGATATTTTTGATGCCGCAAAAACTGCTGAGAGATCTCTCCCGATAATAGC
>CAYZHW010000223.1:0-2083 GCA_964478105.1 uncultured Lachnospiraceae bacterium
CCCTAAGCTTCTTCTCGTCGCCGAAAAGCGAGTATATCTCAGCCTCGGACTCAACGCCGAGTGCACGGATGAGAACTGTTACGGGGATCTTACGGTTCTTGTCTATTCTTACGTAGAAGACATCATTGATGTCTGTCTCGTATTCGAGCCAAGCTCCGCGGTAAGGAATGACCGTCGCTGTGAAGGTGCGCTTACCGGTCTTGTCGATGGCACTGTCGTAATACATACCGGGGGAACGGACGATCTGAGAAACGATAACACGCTCTGCACCGTTGATAACGAAGGTTCCGTTATCTGTCATAAGCGGGAAATCGCCCATAAAGATCTCGGATTGCTTTACTTCTCCGGTCTGCTTGTTGGAAAGTCTGACATCCACCTTAAGAGGCGCTGCAAAGTTGACATCACGCTCTTTGCATTCCTCCACAGGGTATTTGGGTGTCGAATCAATGGAATACGACACGAACTCGATAACGAGATTACCCGAATAATCGGTTATCGGAGATACGTCCCTCAAAACTTCCATAAGTCCTTCCTCGAGGAACCACTTGTATGATTTCTTCTGTACCTCGATAAGGTTGGGCATTTCGAGTGCTTCGTCAATTTTCGAAAAGCTCATTCTTGTGTTTGTGCCAAGCTTTTGTTCTTTGACCATAAATGCATTCACTCCTTCAATATATTTTACCTTGCGAAAAACGATTGGCAATATAGATAAAAACAAGATGATCTATCTGTGCAAATTAGCTTATTTTTTCCTCGCTTGGATAAATCAACCCATTATAATGCAGTTTATAATTGTATCATAATTTTTTCCACTTGTCAAGCCTTAGTAATAACTTTATTTCGTATTTTTCAAAAAATTTTTATATTTTTTTCAAAAAACTATTGCCTTTTGGTAAATTTCGTGTTATGATATGTAATTGTAAATGATGTTAGATGTGTTAGGCGCACCCTCTCAGGCGTCTGACTTTCAATTCATAACGAATTTTTGAGGGAGGTGAACGTTGTGCCCAATATTAAATCTGCTAAGAAGCGCGTTAAGGTCATTGAGACCAAGACACTCAAGAACAAGATCCTCAAGACTCAGCTCCGCACTGCTATGAAGAAGTACGAGGCTGCAGTGGAGGCAGGCGACAAGGCAACTGCTATGGAGACATACAAGGTTGCTACAAAGAAGCTCGATAAGGCTGTAGGCCAGGGCCTTCTCCACAAGAACGCGGCTGCTCGCAAGAAGAGCCAGTTCACAAAGAAGTTGAACACGCTCGCGTAAGCGAAACAAAAAAGACCGATCCGCACGGATCGGTCTTTTTCATTTTAAATATTATAAAATCTTTTTGCGTTTTCGCTTGTGAGTGCCGCCGCCTCGTCATAAGAGATGCCGAACACCTCGGCAACCGCCTCTGCGGTATGGCGCATATATCCCGAATGATTTATCTTTCCGCGATAGGGGTGCGGTGCAAGATACGGGCAGTCGGTCTCGATCATTATGCGGTCGTGCGGTATGACCTTCGCGACCTCTCTTACACGCGCGGCGTTCTTGAATGTGAGAACTCCCGAAAACGAGATGTACCACCCGCGCTTTACAAGTTCACGCGCCATCTCGGCGCTCCCGCTGTAGCTGTGCATAACGCCGACAACGCCGGGGTGCGAAAGTATCATATCGAAGCAGTCGCCGTGGGCGTCTCTGTCGTGAATTATGACGGGGAGCCCTCTTTTTTTCGCCTCGGCCATCTGACGCGAGAAGTATTCCCTTTGCTTTTGTTTGTCGGTCTCCTCCCAGTGATAATCGAAGCCGATCTCGCCTATTGCCACGATCTTATTTTCTTTTGCCGTATCGAGCAGCGCCGAAAGCCTCTCCATCTCGGTATCGACATCTTCAAGGTAGTAGCAATCGGACGGATGTATTCCCACAGCGGCATACATACCGTCATATTTTTTCGCCTGTTCTATAGCAAGAAGCGAATTTTCGTTGTTCGTGCCTACATTTATTATATGTTCCACGCCGCCCGCAAATATATCGTTCAAGAGGGCATCGGTGTCGATGCCCTCTTCGGTATATCTTGTGTCAAAATAGTGTGCGTGGGTG
>CAYZHW010000224.1:0-1973 GCA_964478105.1 uncultured Lachnospiraceae bacterium
CCTGCTCATTATACGGCATCACGAAGATGAGTATTATTGACAAAAACTTCGCAAGGCTGATCCAGGCAAGACGTGAGAATTTCTCTTTGACCTCAGTGAATCTGGGCATAATGTCCGCGATCTTTGTAAGTCCTGCAGAGAGCAGGAAAAATCCTATAAAATCGGGCAACACGTCAATAACGCTTATGTTCGGATTAAAAAGGAAGACAAAGGATGCTATCAGATATCCGAGACCTATACTTTTTATATTTTTTTCTCTTTGCATAAGATCCTCCTTTACTTCTTTTTCTTTTTACGTTTTTTCGAGTGCGCGTATTCAAGCGTCGACTTTATCGCATCCTCTTCTTTTTTATCGAAGGCATCGTTGAGCTTGTTTATAAACTCAAACCTCGATCGCTTACGCTCCATATTCTCGTCGCCCTCGAGGCATATCCACATATAGCACGAGTAAATGAGAACTATATTGAGCACAAACCACACAAGTCCGATAACAAGCGTGGGAAGTCCGAAATAGGTAGCAAAATCTCCCTTGATTGGCGTATCAAGCGACCCAAAGAGGGTGAGTGCATAGTAGAAGACCCCTACGACAAAATTTCTTGTCGCTCGGTCTGCAAGCTTAGAAAGTTCTGTAAACAGTGCAAGCTCCCTTATTCCGAACAAAAGGAAGAAGTGGAAGACCAGCACAAGCACCGCGACAACGGGGTTGAGCATCTCTTTTACAGCATCAAAACCCGATGTGGAAACTCCGAGTTTTTCCGATACCGTCAAAACCGACGAGAATACCGATGTCGCAATAAGCGGTATCACCGTATATTTTGCTATTCTGAAATTCTTTGCATAAGGTGAGAGTTTTACAAGCGCCCACAACATAACCGAATATCCGATCAGCTGTGCGAGTGCGCCAAAGGGGTTAAGGGAAAACACTGACATTATAATATATCCGAAAAACAGTATTCCAAATCCCACAGTCTTCCCTCTCTTTCTTTATTCTTCAGATTGATTCATTCCGCAGCACTTTTTGTATTTTTTGCCGCTTCCGCAGGGACAGGGATCGTTTCGACCGACCTTTTCCGCCTTTGCGGGTGTCTTGGGTTTTGCCGCCGAAGGTTTACCGCCTTCAAAACCTTCTATCAAAGGTTTGGCGACCTCGACCCTCTTTATCTCGGTCTCACGCGGATATACCGCGAGCATCGTTCTGACGGTATCATCGCGTATCTGTGCAACCATCTCGTCAAACATATCTGCGCCCTGAAGTCTGTATTCGTTTACAGGATTTCTCTGCGCGTATGCGTGAAGTCCGATGCTTCCCTTGAGTTCTTCCATCGCATCAAGATGATCCATCCACTTTCGGTCAACATTCTGCAAGAGTACAACGCGTTCGACCTCGCGAAGCTGCTCTTCGCCAAAGAGCTCTTCCTTCTCCGCGTAAAGCTTTTCTGCGCGGGAGATAAGCTCTTCTTTTATCGCTTCACGAGAGAGCGTTTCGTCTGCAAAATCGTCAGCCTTGCACAGAAGTCCCGCGTAGTGTGTCTTCAAGCCCTCAATATTCCAATTTTCTCTTTCTTCGCCGGCGGTATACATATCTACCGCCTCGGATACGGTCTCCTTGATCATAGAGAGGATCTTGTTCTTGAGGCTCGCGCCGTCAAGCACTTCTCGGCGCTGATTGTATATGACCGTTCTCTGCTGATTCATAACGTCGTCGTAGGTGATAACGTTCTTTCTGCGCTTGAAGTTCTGATCCTCGATCTTCTTCTGCGCGCTCTCAATGGAGTTCGAAAGTATCTTAGCGTCGATGGGAGTATCGTCGGGAAGACCGAGCGTGCTCACCATACCGATGATACGGTCGCTGCCAAAAAGTCTCATAAGGTCGTCCTCAAGCGAGAGGAAAAATCTCGACTCGCCGGGATCGCCCTGACGTCCCGAACGTCCGCGGAGCTGATTGTCTATACGGCGGCTCTCGTGGCGCTCTG
>CAYZHW010000225.1:0-1962 GCA_964478105.1 uncultured Lachnospiraceae bacterium
CCCCATCTCAGCCCGCGCTTTGTTCCGCGACGCGCCGCGATGGCGAGGTTTTCCTGTATCTACATCGTTGACGCAGTGCCCATCATAGGATCTTGGAAAACGCGTACGATAAACTTTGCTCTCTTGTGCTCGGGCAGGTGAGCGATGTCGTTGCCGTCTATCTTGATGACGCCCGAGTCTATAGGCCAAGCGCCTGCGACCGCGTTAAGAGTTGTGGATTTGCCCGCGCCGTTACCTCCGATGATGGTGACAAAATCGCCCTCGTTTAAGTGAAGGTCAACGCCCTGAAGCGCTTTTTTTGCATTGATAGTACCCGGGTTGAAGGTCTTTCTTACGTCTATAAGCTCTAACATTTAAGCACTCTCCTTCCCGTTTTTCTTTGCCGCTTTTGCGGCATTCTTTTTTGCGGCTTTCTCTGCGTCAGCTGCGCTCGAGAAGTATTTTTTCTTCCAATAGGGAAGTGCCAAGAAGAGCGCGACGAGGATAGCCGAAAGCATCTTTAAGAGGTCTGCGTCAAGACCGATGTAGATGACCGTCGTGTAGACGATGTAGTAAACAATACCGCCGAGCACGATGGCAATGAGCTTGAGTGCGAAATTGTTTCTTGAGAGCCAGCCGAAGAGCGCCTCTCCGATGATCACTGCCGCAAGACCGATGACGATAGCGCCTTTACCCATATTGATGTCGGAGTTGCCCTGATACTGCGAGAGAAGTGCACCCGAGAAGGCAACGATTCCGTTCGAGAGTGCAAGGCCGAACATCTTTGTCATATTTGTATTGATACCCTGTGCGCGGCTCATTGTGAGGTTTGCACCCGTAGCTCGTATCGAGGAGCCGAACTCTGTTCCGAAGAACATATAAAGAACAGCTATGAGCGCGATGGCTATTATCTCAAGGATAATAAGCGTTTTGTAGAGCTCAAGTCTTGATATGAGAAGATCGTATTTTGTGGGCGAGAGCGCCTTGTTTGCCGCGCCCATGATCTTTAAGTTTGCAGAGTAAAGTATAAGCTGTGTTAGGATTCCCGCGAGTATCGGGGGAATACCCATAAATGTGTGGAAAATTCCTGTGACAAGACCTGTCAGCATACCCGCAAGGGTTGCGATGATGAGCGTTGCCCACATAGGAACGCCGTTTATAGTGAGGATGGCACATACCGCCGCTCCCGTACATATAGAGCCGTCAACGGTAAGGTCGGCAAAATCGAGCACCTTATAGGTGATGTATACGCCTATAGCCATTATTCCCCAGATTATACCCTGAGCGACTGCCGCGGGAAGCGATTGCAGATAGTTTATAAACATAAGGAGATCCTTTCAAAAATATTCTTTATTACAAGGAAAGTGCCGACCACAGCCGACACATTCCCATATATTATATTTTCTTTTTATATTTTCTTTAAATTATTCGGCAGAAATAGCCTTGAATCCGAGAGCCTCAATTGCGGCGATGTCCATGCCGAGCTCGGTGCAAATTGTCTTGTTGTAGAGCTTTGCAAGCTTCTCTTCAGGTGTGTACTCGATAGCCATTGTAGAGATATCGGCCTCACCTGTAAGAACCTTTGCAGCCATCTCGCCCGTTGCATAGCCGAGGTCGTAGTAGTCGATCGAAAGAGTTGCGATACCGCATCCCTCGCAAAGCCCCTGCTCACCTGCGATCACGGGAACCTTCTTGTCGGCAATAGCGCCCCAGATAGCTTCTGCGTTTGTAGCGGCTGTGTTATCTGTGGGGATGTAGAGAGCATCGCACTCGCTTGCAGCGTTTGTAGCGATCATCTGAACATCATTTGCATCGGAGAATTTGTACTCCTTGCATGTAAGACCCTTGTCCTTGAGGTATTCTGCAACGACCTTTACCTGATATTCGGAGTTAGCCTCTGCAGAGCAGTAGAGAAGACCTACTGTCTTAGCTGCGGGAACGAGGTCGATAACCATCTGTGCCTGCTTGTCAAGAGGAGCAAGG
>CAYZHW010000226.1:0-1956 GCA_964478105.1 uncultured Lachnospiraceae bacterium
TGCACCTCCAAAAGTGTCTAACTTTTGGGGTGCATATCACGTTTGCACAGCCTTTTTTATTCTTCTGTCTCTTCGGTTGCTCTGCCGAGTAATTTTTCCTCTTTTTTCTCGTACTTCGCCTTGATCTTTTCAAACTTTTTCTTATACTTCTTCTTATATTTTGCGTTGAGCGACACGCTCATAAGTGTACAAAGCGCGACAACTCCTGCGATCATTGCAAGAATACACCAGATATTAAATGTAAGTTTCCCGTTATTATTAAAGCTGAGCGCAGGCTTTTTATCCGATGCGGCGCGGTATACGTCTGTGGTAGTCGTAAACTTAGTGCAAACCGTCGGTTTTGTGTCGGCAAAGCTCTTTATCTTCCCAAATATTTTCTTTATGTTAAAGCTCATATTCATATATCTCCTCAAAACCATCTATACATATATTATACCAAATAGTGTCCGGTCATTCAAGATATTTTTTCAAATATATCAAAAA
This sequence comes from uncultured Lachnospiraceae bacterium, assembly GCA_964478105.1. Classification (GTDB taxonomy): domain Bacteria; phylum Bacillota; class Clostridia; order Oscillospirales; family CAG-272; genus CAYZHW01. The sequence continues at coordinate 484 of CAYZHW010000226.1, forward strand.
ACGGGGGATCGTATGAACACAGATATAAAATACAGCGGACTTTCCGCAAGCGAAGTTGAGAGTTCAAGGCGCTCTCACGGTGCTAACGTCATTACAAAAAAGAAAAAAAAGAGCTTTGCCGCTCAGTTTCTGGCAAACCTCGCAGATCCTGTCATAAAAGTTCTCATCGGCGCACTTGTCATAAATCTTATCTTCTCTTTCGGTGACGTTGACATAATAGAAACGCTCGGGATCGCGGCGTCGATATTCCTTGCGACATTTATCTCGACGCTCTCCGAGAGCGGAAGCGAGGCGGCGTTTGAGCGGCTTCGTTGTGAGAGCGAAAAGGCGCTCTGCCGTGTTCTCCGCGCAGGAGAGATCTGCGAGATAGATTCGCGCGAGATAGTCGTGGGAGATGTCGTTCTGCTCGAAGCGGGCGAAAAGATACCTGCCGACGGGCGTATGATATCGGGCGCGGTAAGTGTCGATATGTCGGCGTTTACGGGCGAGAGCCGCGAGATAAAAAAGCGCCCCGCAAAGTCAAAAAAAGAACCCGAACTGTCAGACGAGTGCTCGGTATTTTGCGGCTCGGTAGTCCTCTCGGGCGAGGGATCGTTTTCGGTCACCGGCGTGGGAGACACCACATTCTACGGCAAGATGTCGCACGAGCTTGCAGAGGACACAAGAGAGAGCCCGCTTAAGCTTCGCCTTCGCTCGCTTGCCCGCACGATAAGCATTCTCGGGTATATTGCCGCGGCGCTGGTCGCACTTGCGTACCTTGCGGGCGTCTTTGCCACGGGCGGTGCCGCTCTTCGCGATGCCGGATATGTCGCGGGCGAGATACTCCACGCGCTCACGCTTGCCGTTACGGTCGTCGTGGTAGCCGTGCCCGAAGGGTTGCCGATGATGATAGCTGTAGTGCTATCCTCGAACATAAAGCGGATGATACGCGACAAGGTCCTTGTGCGCAAGCCTGTCGGCATCGAGGCTGCGGGCAGTATGAACATACTTTTCACCGACAAGACGGGCACGCTCACGCAAGGGCGGCTCGAGGTAGCCGAGGTCATAACGGGAGAGGGCAGATCGTACAGCTCGGTATGGGCACTTGCAAAGGCCCCCTCTCTTTTTCTTGCCTTTTCACGCTCGGCGCGCTACAACAGTGCAAGCAAACTGAGCGGCGAAGGCCGCGTACTCGGCGGAAACGCGACCGACCGCGCCATTCTCGCCTTTGCCGCGCCGAAGCTGCCCTCCGAGAGGCTTGAGGTCGCGGAACGTGTCCCCTTTGACAGTGCGAAAAAATATTCGGCGGCAACGCTTTCGGGGAAGGAAAAGCTCACATACATCAAGGGTGCGCCCGAGCTGATCCTCCCTCACGTGACTCACTATATGGGAAGCGGGGGCGAGATACTTCCCTTCACCGAGCGCGCGGCGCTGAAAGCAAAGCTTTCCGAGATCACCTCGTCCGCATACAGTTCCTTGAAGCCCACGTTGCCG
>CAYZHW010000227.1:0-1955 GCA_964478105.1 uncultured Lachnospiraceae bacterium
TGATGAGATCTACCACCCAGGATATGCGGCAAAGAGAATGGAGATCGGTGCTGTTATCGCGGCAACTCCTGCGGCAAATGTGCGCCGTGAGTGTCCCGAGGACGGAGACATTGTCATCCTTCTCGGCGGACGTACGGGACGCGACGGTATCGGAGGTGCGACAGGCTCATCAAAGGCACACGATTCTCACTCTGTTGAGACCTGCGGAGCTGAGGTGCAGAAGGGTAACGCTCCCGAAGAAAGAAAGCTCCAGAGACTCTTCCGCAACGCAGAGGCGTGCAGAATGATAAAGAGATGTAACGACTTCGGTGCGGGCGGCGTTTCGGTAGCTATCGGTGAGCTTGCAGACGGTCTTGAGATCGATCTTAACAAAGTTCCGAAAAAGTATGAAGGCCTTGACGGCACAGAGCTTGCTATCTCCGAGTCTCAGGAAAGAATGGCAGTAGTTATAGAAAAAGAAAATACAGAAAGATTTATGGCACTCGCGGATAGCGAGAATCTTGAAGCAACGGTCGTAGCAAAGGTAACGGCAGAGCCCAGACTCCGTATGCACTGGAACGGCAAAACTATCGTGGATATCTCGCGCGAGTTCCTTAACTCGAACGGCGCAGAGAAGCATATCGATATTGCTCCCGCAAAGGTCGAGTGCTATAAGAAGCCCGAGGTTACAAGCTTCGCTGACGGTATGAAGGCGCTCGTTTCCGATCTCAATGTTTGCTCGAAGCGCGGACTTTCCGAGAGATTCGACTCGACTATCGGCGCAGGAACAGTGCTTATGCCCTTTGGCGGAAAGCATCAGAGAACGCCTATTCAGGCGATGGTACACAAGATCTCTGTTGAGGAAAAACATACAGACAACTGCTCTTATATGTCCTGGGGCTACAACCCTTATATAGCAGAAAAATCCCCCTATCACAGCGCATATCTTGCTGTCGTAGAGAGTGTTTCGAAGCTTATTGCATCCGGTGCATCCTTCGAGGATGTTTACCTCACGTTCCAGGAATATTTCGAGAAGCCCGGACGCGATGCGGCTCGCTGGGGCAAGCCTATGGCGGCTCTGCTCGGAGCATTCCGTGCACAGCTTGAACTCGGCATTGCGGCTATCGGCGGCAAGGACTCGATGAGCGGCTCGTTTGAGAAGCTTGACGTTCCTCCCACACTCGTTTCCTTCGCGGTGACAACAGGAAAGACCGGCGAGGTCATCACAAATGATGCCAAGGCGGCAGGACACAAGCTTGTTCTTGTTGTTCCCGAGTACGGCGAGGACCGCCTTCCCAAGGCCGATTCGCTCATCGCTGCCTTTAATAAGGTTACCGCTCTTATGAGAGCAGGCAAGGTATACTCGGCATTCACACCTACGCTCGGCGGTATCGCAGAGGCTGTATACAAGATGTGTATCGGTAACGGACTCGGATTTGAGTTTGATGCATCCATCCCCGTAAATGATCTCTTCGCGTACAATTACGGAGCTTTCCTTCTTGAAGTTGGTGCAGACTTTGAGGGAAATGCCGTAGGTATGTTTACCGACGATGGAAAGCTTACATACGGTGCAGAGTCTGTATGTATGTGCGCTCTTGATGCACTTTACGAGGGCAAACTCGAGGGTGTATTCCCGACACAGGAAAAGGAGAGCGCTCCCAAATACGAGAATTTCTCGTTTGAGGGCAAACAACCTTCCGCTCCCGCAGTTAAGGTCGCACGACCCAAGGTGCTCATCCCCGTATTCCCGGGTACGAACTGTGAGTTAGACACCGCAAAGGTAATGCGTGATGCGGGCGCCGAGGCTAAGATATTCGTTATCAACAACCTCACAAGCGACGGTATCCAGAGAAGCGTTGATACGTTTGCCAAGGAGCTGAAGACTTCACAGATGGTATTCGTTCCCGGCGGATTCTCCGGCGGCGACGAACCCGACGGATCGGGTAAATTCATTATGGCATTCTTTAAGAACGCTG
>CAYZHW010000228.1:0-1949 GCA_964478105.1 uncultured Lachnospiraceae bacterium
GTATATGTGCGGAGCTTGTTTGACGAGGTGATGACGGGCATCTTCTTACAAAGCGGATTGTTCATATACATAAGCGGGCAGATGTAGGAAGTGATAACGCCCGTAGCCTTAAGGCGGGGTGCGTATTCGGTCTTTTCGAACTCTTCAAGCACGCCGGGTGCTGCTGTGAACACTGTGGGAATGACGACCTTTTTGTTGCCTGCGGCAGCAAGTGCGGATTCGACCTTATCTGTCCAGGATTTGAGCTGTTCAAGGCTCATATGCGGGCATCCCATAAAGCAGAGCTTGGGTGTTGCGTCCTTATCCTTCCACACGATGGGGTAATTTTTGTACACTCTTTCAAGCTCGGCATCGTCGATGACGTATTCGCGCGCGCTATCTGTGATAAGATCGTGTCCGAGATCGACCGCCTCGGGGGTGAGCCCGTCGACGTGGTAAAGGCCGACGGCTCCGTTGGATGCGGTTGCCGCGCCGAAGTCCTTAAGATATGTGTAAGCGGCGTCGTCAAGTTCCTTTCCGAGCCACTTATCAAGTCCGATGATGTAGGGAACATCCTCCATAACCTTCATCCCGATAGCCGAGCCGAGCAGCTGAGCCTCGGGCTTCTTTGTGGTCTCGATCTTGATTACCCAGGTTGCCTTTCTGCCCTCGTCTGTGAGCAGTCCGAAATAGGGAACATAGCCAACTACCGAGCCCATAATGTCGATGATGCCGGAGTTGCGGTTGCAACGAGCGCCAAGCACCGAGTTTGCATATACTACGGCGGAGGATTCCGCCCAGGAGAGGATGTCGCCCTTCTTGGGCTTGTTTCCGACCTGGTCGAGGTAGCAGGCGCAGGTGAATGCGTTGTCATCAAGAAGTCCAAGCTCCTTGAGCTGACCCTCGTAGAAGTCCTGTTTGGTATACATAAATTTGTTGAAAACAAAGTTCTGCAAGAAATTTGCGGGGACGTTTTTATCAAGCGGTCTCGGGTCGACGGAGAATTTCTGTCCCGACGCGACTCCCGCGTCAAGAAGCTTCTGCATAAGGTCGTAGACGGGGGACATTACCTTGAGACCGAAGGATGTGACAAGGTGGTTGTAGTCGGAAGTTATCGGCACGAGCTTTTCGGCTTCAAACGCATCGCCGTACATAACAAGAGTCTTCATAACTTTGGCTAAAGTTTCACCCTTCGCACCGTCAAGTATTTCCTGTTGCTCTTTTGTCAGTTGCATAATATCAGTTCCTTTCTTATATCTTCATAGCGACATCCCACGCGCCCCAGATCACCGAGCGGAGATTACCGACCGATCTCGCATCGCCGATAACGTGAACGCCCTTCGTGGCTATGGGTGCGGGGTTATATCCGACCGAGAGGATGACAGAATCGGAGGAAATGGTTTCGGCTGTGCCGTCCTTGTGCTTGACTGTAACACCGGTCTCCGTGATCTCGGTAACTCCCGTCTCAAGATGTACGGGAACATTGTTTGTCTCAAAGAAATCGCGCAGATAGCTTGTGTTTGCAAGACAGATACCGGGTGTGGTTATAAGGTCGTCCTGCATTTCGACGATGGTGGGTTTCTTACCCTTAAGATAGAGCTCGTACGCGATCTCACAGCCTGTGAGTCCGCCGCCGATAACGGTTACATTTTCACCGACCTCTTTGTTGCCGAGCAGGTAGTCGATAGCTTCGATCGCCTTATCCGCACCGGGGATAGGAAGCTTTTTAGCGGTTGCGCCTGTGGCTACGATGACCTCATCTGCGCCAAGCGACTTGATGTCTGTGACCTCCGTGTTCATTTTGAGTGTGATGGCGGGGTATCGTGTGATCTCGCGCTCGTACCAAGCGATAAGCGCACGGTCTTTTTCTTTAAATGAAGGAGCCGCCGCAGCTATGAATACGCCACCGAGTTTATTTGTCTTTTCGTAAAGAGTTACGCTGTGTCCGCGCTTTGCAAGAACGATAGCGG
>CAYZHW010000229.1:0-1942 GCA_964478105.1 uncultured Lachnospiraceae bacterium
CGCGAGTTTTTGTGGCAGGAAGGCCACACAATGCATGCAACAGCTGAGGATGCAGAGGCAGAGACGATCCGTATGCTGAATGTGTATGCCGATTTCTTTGAAAAGGATCTCGGTATCCCCGTTATAAAGGGAAGAAAGACAGATAAAGAAAAGTTTGCAGGTGCGCTTGCAACATACACTGTCGAGGCACTTATGCACGACGGTAAGGCGCTTCAAGGCGGTACTTCGCACAACTTCGGCGACGGATTTGCAAAGGCGTTCGGAATTCAGTACCTTGATAAAGACAATAAGATCAAATATTGCCACCAGACATCCTGGGGTGTATCCACACGTATGATCGGTGCTATTATTATGACACACGGCGATGACAACGGACTTGTTCTCCCGCCTGCAGTGGCACCTATCCAGGTCGTAGTTATTCCCGTTGCACAACATAAGGAAGGCGTGCTTGAAGCTGCAAATGCAGTTACAGAAAAGGTCTCCAAGTTCGCACGCGTAAAGATCGACGACAGCGACAACAGTTCGGGTTGGAAGTATGCAGAGTATGAGATGAAGGGCGTTCCGCTCAGACTTGAGCTCGGACCGCGCGATATTGAGGCAGGTCAGTGTGTACTCGTTCGCCGTGACAACAGAGAAAAGATCTTCGTAAAGCTCGACGAGCTTGAGACCGTTATCCCGCAGGTTCTTGCCGATATTACAAAGGCGCTCTTTGACAAGGCTGCGGAAAACCGTGCAAACAGAACATACACAGCAACAACACTTGACGAACTTATCGAGATCGCAAATGAGAAGACCGGATACATCAAGGCAATGTGGTGCGGAGATCTTGAATGTGAACTCAAGCTTAAGGAAGTTGCTGACGTCTCTTCGCGTTGTATGCCGTTTGGCGAGGAACCCGTGGGTGACAAATGCGTTTGTTGCGGAAAAACTGCAACAAAGACCGTGTTCTGGGGTAAAGCATATTAATATTTGCTCTGTTTGAGAGGAAAGAATGAAAGTATTTTCGACATCCTTTAAGGATAAATTGCGAAAACTCGATCTTACCGTTATGATATGCGTCACGGTGCTTACCTGTATGAGTCTTCTCGTGCTCTTCGGCGGACGTGATGATTTCGGTATGGGCAAATTTGCTATGCAGTTTGCTATGGCGGTGCTCGGCTTTGTGTTGATGATACTTTTCAGTATGCTCGACTATCAAGACATCATCGACAAGCTGTATCTTATATTTTTCTTTGTTTCTGTCGGCGCTCTTGCGCTTACGCTTTTGATCGGTACGGGCGACGGAAACAAAAGCTGGATACGCTTTGATAAGATAGGTATCCCGTTTGGAATCCAACCGTCTGAATTTGTAAAGATAACCTTTATTATAACCTTTACCAAGCATTTGGACAGAGTCAAAGAGGAAATAAACAGACCGAAAAATGTTTTGGGATTGATCGCGCATGCGGGACTTATAATTGGACTTGTCCTTCTTTCAAAGGACCTAGGCGTTGCACTTGTTTATATGGGCATAACCGCGTTTATGCTTTTTACGGCAGGCCTCAGTCTTTGGTATTTTCTTGTCGTAATAGTTGCGGTCGTTGCAATATTTCCGTGGGTGTGGCCGATGCTTGCAAAGTATCAGCAGGAGCGAATTCTGGTCGGATTTGATCCGATGCTTGATCCCCTTGACAAGGGATATCAGCCGCTTTTAAGTAAGTCGGCAATAAGCTCGGGCGGTATTTTCGGGCAGGGGCTTTTCGGGGGCGAAATATACGAGGAGCTTCCCGCTGCTCACACAGATTTTATCTTTGCTGTTATAGGAGAAAAATTTGGATTTATCGGAGTTGCGATCGCGATAGTCACTATGTGTGTTCTTGTTGTACGTATTATCATTATCGCCAGAAAATCCAGAAAGGATACAGGATCATACGTATGTATGGGCATTGCGGCGGCGCTTATA
>CAYZHW010000230.1:0-1938 GCA_964478105.1 uncultured Lachnospiraceae bacterium
AAGTTCATCAATGGAAGCATCGGGAAGTTCAAGTGTCTTGGGCTCGCCCTCAAATGAAGGAAGCGGATCTCCGTCAGAATTGTATGTATGGATAAACTTTGCCTTACCTGCTACAGGGTTGGAGTATGCGTATGTAAAACGCTCGCAAGAGGAATCATCGCCCTCTGCGCTCTTGAGTATCGACATAGCGAAATTCATATCGCCGTTCTCTCGGTGGATAATACCCGAGATTCTGGGTGTGAAATTGGGCTTGTCATCCTCAAACTCACGTGTTCTGAGCGCCTGTTCAAATGTCATCTGCTTGTCCATAAGATCGTAGATCGTATCTGTCTGGTCACCGTTTGTAACGATGGTCTTGTTGCCAAGAACACGTACGGGATAGTAGATGATAAGATGAGGATCGACCATCTTGGACTCATCAAATGCCTTTGTTCTCATTGCGTCGCCCTCTGCGACGAAAATCCTGTTACGGCTGTTGACGCTTCTGCCCATAATGAAGTATGCGGTCACTGCTTTTTTGCCGTCAGCACTCTTGCCGATAATTATTCCCCTGCCGTGGTATGCGAGAGAGTTAAGTTCGTCTTTAATAGTAGATACCTTCATTTTTATGCTCCTTTTATTGTTACTCTGTTATTTTCAACGATTATTCTGCCGTCACAAAACAGCTTTACCGCCTCGGGAAGTATCTTCCACTCCGCCTCTTCCATAATGCGTCGCTGAAGTATCTCAGGCGTGTCGCCCTCTTTCACCTCGACTGCTTTTTGAAGCACGATCGGCCCCGCATCACATTCGGGAGTGACTATATGGACCGTTGCTCCCGAGACCTTGACGCCCTTCTCGAGTGCCGCTTCGTGAACGTGAAGTCCATAGAATCCCTTGCCGCAAAATGACGGAATAAGCGCGGGGTGTACGTTGAGAATCTTGTTCGGAAAAGCGTTATAAACCTGCTCGTCGATGATGGTAAGAAAGCCTGCGAGCACAACGAGATCGATGCCCGCATCGGTCATCTCGTCCGCAAGAGCCTTGGAGTATGCTGCAATACTGTCGTAATCGCGTCTTGCAAGCACCCTGCCTTCGATACCCGCATTCGCCGCACGCTCAAGCGCGTAAACACCGGGTTTTGAGGCGATAACAAGAGTGATCTTTCCGTCACCGAGTTCGCCGCGCATCTCGGCGTCGATGAGCGCCTGAAGATTCGTTCCTCCGCCCGAAACCAAAACCGCTATCTTTGTCATTCGAGTATAACTCCTTCATCGCCCGCAATTATCTCACCGATCACATAAGCATCCTCGCCGTTCTCACGAAGTATTTCAAGAGCCGTATCAACTTCGCCTGCGGGAACAACTACGCTCATACCGACACCCATATTATATGTATTGAACATATCTCTTTCGGGAACGTTACCGACCTCTGCGATAAGATCGAATATGGGAAGTACCTTTACTTCGCTCTTGTTTATCTTAGCTGTAAGACCCTTCGGCATCATTCTCGGAATATTCTCATAGAATCCTCCGCCCGTGATGTGGGAGATGCCCTTTACATCTACCTTTTCAAGAAGAGCAAGAATACTTTTTACATATATCTTTGTGGGCGTGAGAAGTGTTTCGGCTATGCTCTTGCCGCCGAGCTTTTCATTTGCCTTGTAAAGCGAATCGGGATTGTTATCAATATCAAAAACCTTACGGCAAAGCGAGAATCCGTTGGAATGAATACCCGTGGATGCAAGCGCGATAACTACATCCCCCTCAGCCATTCTCGTTTTGTCAAGGATCTTCTTTTTATCAACTATACCTACGGCAAATCCCGCAAGGTCATAGTCTTCTATGGGCATCATACCAGGATGCTCTGCTGTTTCGCCGCCGATAAGAGCCGCACCTGACTGAACACACCCTTCTGCGACACCGGAAACGATCGCCGCGATCTTCTCGGGAATGTTCT
>CAYZHW010000231.1:0-1920 GCA_964478105.1 uncultured Lachnospiraceae bacterium
GCATAAGAAACTTTTTGCAAAAAGTTTCTTATGTATCTTCAAAAAGCCCCAAGGAATTTTGATAGCTTGTAATATAATAATCCGACTCTGCTCTTAATTCGTCTTGACGTCTTTCATACCTATCGTATACCGCCGCAACGGAAAAACCGTCGTTCTTTGCTGTCATTAGAGCGTGAAGCGCATCTTCAAACACAAGTGTTTCGCTCTTTTTTGTTCCGAGACAAGCAAGAGCCGTGCGATAGATCCTCGGATCGTTCTTGTCCAAACCGACCTCGGCGGCGGTAAAAATTTCTTCAAAGTATTCCCTTACCTTCAAGCGTGTCAAGGCGGCTTCTGCAAGATATTTGTCCGTCACCGTCGCTACACACATCTTCACTCCGTCCTTCGACAGCTTTTCAAGGAAGTCGGCCGTCCCGTTTTTGAGAGGTACCGTATTTCGGTAGAAATCCTCGATCATTTTGTTTACGCCGTTTACAATTTGCTCGACCGATAAAGTCACGCCGTAATGCCCGCGGTAATATTCGGCCGCCTCCTCTAATGTAAGTGTCATAAAGGTCTCCTTCAGATCCCCACGCGGCTCTTTACCGAGGGAGCGAAGATATTCCTCTCCGACGGTATCCCAGATAAACATCGAATCAAGAAGCGTTCCGTCAAGGTCAAATATTGCTCCCTTTATCATATTATTCCAAGCTCCTTTGCTCTTGCCTTAAGCTCTATTGTTGCCGTTTTCGGGTTCTCGGCTTTCATAATGGCAGATACAACGCAAATGCCGGCAACAGGAATACCTGCGAGAACGTCAATATTGTCTTTGTTGAGCCCGCCTATGGCATTCACGGGAATCGGCACGGCACGGCAGATATCGGAGAGCGTCTCGGTAGAAGTCAGTACTGTTTTCACTTTCGTAGTTGTGGGATATATCGCTCCAACGCCGAGATAGTCTGCCCCTCCCTCATAGGCTTCCACTGCCCACGAGACCGTCTTTGCGGTAGCTCCGATGATATGATCCTCACCGAGAATTCTGCGCGCGGTTGCAATAGGCATATCCTCGCGTCCGAGGTGTACGCCTTCCGCTCCGACTGCCAGCGCTACATCAACTCTGTCATCAATGATAAGCGGGACTCCGTATTTTTTCGTCAGCTCGTGTACTTTCTCGCCAAGGGCGATATACTCGCTTGTTGTCTTGTTTTTTTCACGAAGCTGTAAAAGTGTTGCACCGCCGATAAGAGCGGCCTCTACGCGCCGTAAAAACTCTTTTTCATCAAAATCTGCAGAGTCAGTGATAAAATAAAGTGTCGGATCAAACTTTTTCATATTGTTTCTCCTATAAATACAAATAATCGTTAAGCACAGGCTGTAATCCTTCGTCCTCGATATCACGATACATTTTGTCAAGACTACGGTCATCATCGATCTCAAACTGCTCGTCGCCCTGTACCGCATCGGATCTTTTCCCTGTGTACTTGCTTTCGTGGTCTCCGATACCCGTGGACACGCCTGCAGATACCTTTGTTGCAGCTATCTTCACGATGCCGTTTCTGAATTTCGCGCTCTCACGCGAGGATACGGTGATACCCACGAAAGGAAGGAAGATACGGTAGGCGCAAATGATCTGGCAAAGCTGTTTCTCGTGAACGTCAAGCGGATTTATTTTGTCGTTATTTATGATCGGACGAAGCCGCGGGCAAGACAGCGACATTTCGGCGTGGGGATACTTTCTCTGCAAATAATAAACGTGCAATGCACTTGCAAGAGCATCTTTACGGAAATCCGAAAGGCCAAGCAAAGCCGAAAACGCTACTCCGCGCATACCTGCGCGCAATGCTCTTTCCTGCGCATTAAAGCGGTAAGGCCATACACGCTTGTGTCCGAGCAGATGAAGCTGTTCGTATTTGTCGGTATCGTATGTTTCTTGGAATACGG
>CAYZHW010000232.1:0-1918 GCA_964478105.1 uncultured Lachnospiraceae bacterium
CTTGAACTCGGGACGGTTATGAAGGCCGACCATTACGTTACGAACGACCGTCATATTGTTGAAAAGACGGATATTCTGGAATGTACGCGCGATACCCTTATGGTTTATCTTCTCCTGCGAGAGACCTTTGAGCTCTTCTCCATCAAGGAAGAACGTGCCTGCAGTAGGCTTATAAACGCCTGTAAGAAGGTTAAATATCGTAGTTTTACCCGCTCCGTTAGGGCCGATAAGACCGTATATCTGTCCTTTTTTTATCTTGATATTTACATCCTGCGCCGCTTTAAGACCGCCGAAGGAGATACCAAGACCTTTAGTTTCCAAAATATATTCTGCCATTATCTGTCTCCTCCTTTGTCAGCTTCGTCGGGCTTGGAGGTTACATCAACCGAAAGGATCTCGTTCATCTCGATCTTTGTGGGAACGACATCCCATTTTGCTTTGTCATCCATAACGTTTGCAGGATCGTGCTTAGACTTTATGAGCTTCTTTATGAGCTCGCCAAGGTTATAGCGGTCGCGGAAACTCTTAAGTTTGGGCGCATTGTTATAAATGACGATAACGATAAGGATAAGCGCGTAAAGAAGGTTCTGAAGCACTGCCAAGTCGCCTGTAAGGATCGTAGCAAGCTTTGTGTTAAGGAATGTGATAAGCGTTGCCGCAATGATAGAGCCGTTGATGCTTCCCATACCGCCGAGCACTACCATTACGAGCATCTCGATCGAATAGTTGTAGCCGAACTTTGCGCTCTGAACAGTATAGTTACTGAAGCTGTAAAGTACGCCTGCAACGCCCGCAAATGTAGCAGAAAGCGTAAACGCAAGAAGCTTATACTTTGTTACGTTTATACCCGTTGCACGTGCCGCGATCTCGTTATCTCTGATCGAGGTAACCGCACGTCCGTGCTTTGAACGGATGAAATTCTGCACCACCGCCAACGTAACGAGAACGAGAATAAAAGCGATAATGAAGAGATATTTTTTGTCAAATCTGGGCGTATCAAGACCGATCGCACCGCCGAAGGATTCGGACGATGTATTCTGAAAGAGCGATTTTACGATCTCACCGAACGCAAGCGTAACTATAGCAAGATAGTCACCGCGAAGACGGAGCGCAGGGATACCGATAATGATACCGCATACAGCGGCAACAGCAGCTCCTACTGCGAGCGAGATAATAAATGTGAGAATACCGTTGCCGAGCGATTCTTCAAGAATGGATGCGATCTTACCGCTCATATATGCGCCTACGCACATAAATCCCGCGTGTCCAAGCGAGAGCTCACCCAAGAATCCTACAACAAGTGAAAGCGATACCGCAAGGATTATGCTGATAGCGATCTTTTCAAGAAGGAAAAGAGTCGAGCTGTCAAGGCGTCCGCCGGTAAAAGTAACAACAGAGAGAACAGCGGTGATAATACCGATAACGATATAGTTGATATAGTGCTTGATCTTAAACTTTCCGATCATACCTTTTCCCTCCTCTTCTTGCCAAGGAATCCGTTAGGTCTGACCAGAAGGATAATGATCAGAATAGCAAACTCGATAGCATCTGTGTACGGAGCGATAGCCGTGATCTTGTAAGAGATACACTCAACAAGACCAAGGAAGATACCGCCGAGCATCGCACCGGGAATAGAGCCGATACCGCCGATGACCGCCGCAGTAAATGCCTTGATTCCGGGCATTGCGCCAAGCGTGCTCGAGATACTGGGGGATTTTAGCAGGTAAAAAAGTCCAGCAAGAGCCGCAAGCGCAGAGCCTATAGCAAATGTGGCACTGATAATGCCGTTAACATTGATTCCCATAAGCTGTGCCGCGCCCTTGTCCTCGGATACCGCGATCATAGCACGTCCGAGTTTAGTATATTTGATAAAGAGGGTAAGTATCGCCATAATAACGACGGTAACCGCAAGAGTTAC
>CAYZHW010000233.1:0-1906 GCA_964478105.1 uncultured Lachnospiraceae bacterium
GTCGCCTGTAGAAGGTGCCGCTGTCGTGTCGGGTGTGCCTGTGGTCTCGTTTACGTCTCCTGTTTCGTTGCAGGCTGCAAATGCAAGAACCATAAGTGCAACCAGAAGAAGAGAGAGAATCTTTTTCATTTTTTTACTCCTTTGAATAATGTGCGAAAATGATTTTTCGTTAATATATATTATACAACTTATTTGGCAAAAATCAATATTTTTTTCGGAAAAAATTATCGTTTTTTCTTCCTGTTTTTGTTAATAATGACGTAAATGCCCATACAGATCCAGCAGAAAGCGATCGCGGACAGCAAAATCACCGAAGGAACAGGGAATTCATCGAACGATATCTTGCCCTTGGAGAGTGCGATCTGGTCCAATTTTTTAAGTGAAGCGACCTCTTCAAAGAGCTCGTCTATATACTCGTCATCGACTGTTTTTTTCTGCCTTGCCGCGAGATTTACCTTTTCTATAAGCTCACCCGATGCGTCGCGCAGAGAGGTCGAGCCGTTGAAGACAGGGGTGACAAATGTGTTTTCCGTGTTGTCAAGAAGGAGCTTTGTTGCCTTGAGCTTGATGTCATAGTACATATCGTTGTCCTCGCCCTCACGGGAAAGGTAATCTTGATATTCGTCGGAATTCTGCGCTTTTGAGGTCACGGGGCAATAGCCTTCTGTTTGCGAATATGCTATCTGTACCTCGTTTGTGAGCATAAACTGGCAGAAGAGCCACGAGGCAAGTACCTCATCCGGATCTTCTTTGTTGAAGATACATATTGAGGGGCCCTGCGAGATCATCTGCGGATTTTCGGGATCGACCTGCGGGATGGTCATTACTTCGGTTTCGAATCGGACGAGCTTTTCCTCAGCGATATCGACAAGAGGGGCATCAGAACCCATCCAGGTAGCGCCCGCGGTCGAGTCTATTGCAAAGATGCACTGACCGGCGTTTAAGAAGTTTGCGGGATATCCGGCGCGCTTGAAGGTGTTGAAGGCGCCGAGCGCTGAATGTTTTGAGATATCAAAAAGGAAATCTCTTGTGACGTCGTTGAATATTTGTATCTCGCTGTGAACGGTGGAATAAGGTGCGTTCGATTGCTTCAGGTACTGGATCATCATATTATCGGTAGATTTATAAATGAAGGGGATGAGCACCTTTTGTCCGTTGACCTTGAAATTGCCGTCTGCATCCTTTTCCATTGCTGCTTCGGACACTTCCCATATGAAGTCCCAGGTGAGCGTTTCGGGGAGTGTGAATCCGAGCGCTTCGACATAAGTGCGGTTCACATAGCACGCTTCGGTCGAACGCATATACGGAAGAGCGTAATAAGAGCCGCCGAACTCGCATTCATCGAGAAATTTCGGGATGATCTCGGATACTGTCGGGGAATCAAAAAGCAACTCACTTCCGCCCAGTCCGTACTTTTTGTCGGTCATAAGTTCATTGAGCGAAACGACCGTTTCCGCTCCCGTAAGATATGTTGCTATATGGTCGGGGTATGTGATGCATACATTGGGGGTCGTATTCGTGGAGATGTTTGTGATAACATCGTTGTAGATGCGTCCGTAGTCCGTGTAAAGACGAAGATTTACCGTGATGTTCGGGTAGAGTTTTTGAAATTCCTCAATTGCACTCTTGTAGATCTCGACCTGTGTCATATTGGTGTCGTTTTTAGCCCAGAAAGAGATCTCGTATTTTTTGGTCGTATCAAAGCTATCGGGCATCTCGAAACTCTTTTTTTCCGCCGCTCCGTGGCAGGAGAAGAGCGAGAGACAGAGCGCCGTAAGAAGAATGAGAGAAATCAGCTTTTTCATCCCTTGAGTCCTCCTCTCGAAACGCCCTCCATAATTTTGTTGCGGAAGATGAGGAAGAGTATGACAAGCGGTACCGATATCGCGACGACCGCCGCCATCAT
>CAYZHW010000234.1:0-1887 GCA_964478105.1 uncultured Lachnospiraceae bacterium
AAACTTCATAAATTTTCAAGTAATACAAATGTTGGAACACTTAACATAGATATTGAGATTAATGAGACGGATTCTTCTTATATCGGGATAAATGTATTAAAAACTAATTCTACCGGAGCACATACAATTGCAAAAATATCTGATGGCTATTCAAAAATAATTTATCCGGTTAGTAACTTTGGTTCAAATAGTGTTAAGTCTATTGTATTATGTGTGGCCAATACTGATATATATTCCTCATCAGCGTACAATATTGTTGTATGAATGTGATTAAAGAAATGAGGTGTGTTGTGAATATTGTTGCTTTGCTTATGGCTCTTTTTGTTTTTTGGGGTTTATCAGCGTGTGAAATGAATGAGAAGGCGCCTTGTACACCTCCAAATGATGGATTTGAGACGTATGAATCTGTAATCAAAAATGATGAACCCGATACGACATCTTGGGGACATCATCCAATGGAGTTTATTTCTTCGGAATATCGCGGACTCAATGCGGCTGTTGTAAAATGGGGATGTGTAGCGGAGAACGCAAGAGAAGTTGACGGCAATTATCCTGTGACTGTTGAATTTATAAAGACATATGAAGATACTTTTTTCTACGGCGCAGGCAGCAAAAAATACATTTATATACCGAGCAAGCATATAAGCGAAATAACAGCAGGAACGACGCAACTTGTATTTTTGGCTTCATCGCCTCGTTTTGATAACGGTTCATCGAGGACGCTTGAACCTGTGTATGATGAAAAAGGTGGTGTTGTTTCCTATCTGTGTTTTGACATACTTGACGGTAAGATTGATGTAAGTGCGAAGAACTCGCGAAAGTATGATTTTATTATTGAACTTAACAAATATATTTCAAAGGAATATCCTGCTTCACCAATATTTTCGGACGATATGACAATCGATGATTTGGATACATTTTTTGAAAACTGTTCTTCGTTTCTGAAAGCTTATTTGAACTGATAGGATAATCGGTGTGCTGTCCCGGCTTTATATGAGAGAAGACACGACCGATTTGCCGAGCAAAGCAAAACAGTACAAAATCCCGCCGAGAGATCGGCGGGATTATTATGCGAAAAAACTTGTAAAGTCTACTTGATTTATTTCCGAAAAAGATGTATACTAATATATTGGATGAAAAGAACAAACACAGAAAGGTATAAAAATATGAAACTTGAAAAGTTAACTTCTTTTGATGGCGTAAAGGGCCCCGTGCTCACGATAGTTATGGACGGAGTAGGTCTTGCGGGCGACAATGCGGCAAACGCTGTAAAGGCGGCATACACACCTACCCTTGATTCGCTTATGGCAAAGTATCCGATGGTATCGCTTAAAGCACACGGTACTGCCGTAGGTCTTCCTTCCGACGATGATATGGGTAACTCCGAGGTCGGACATAACGCACTCGGTGCGGGTCAGGTATTCGCGCAGGGCGCAAAGCTCGTTTCTCAGTCTATCGAGTCGGGCAAGATGTTCGCGTCGGCTACCTGGAAAGAGCTCGTTGCAAACGTTAAGACGAACGCTTCGACACTTCACTTTATCGGTCTTTTCTCGGACGGTAACGTCCACTCTCATATAGATCACCTCAAGGCTATGCTTACACAGGCGAAGGCTGAGGCGGTCGCAAAGGTAAGAATCCACATCCTTATCGACGGACGTGACGTAGGCGAGACTTCCGCGCTTGATTACATCGAGCCTTTTGAAGAGTTTATCGCAGGACTTCGCGCACCCGAGTATGATATAAAGATAGCAAGCGGCGGCGGAAGAATGAAGATCACAATGGACCGTTATGAGGCTGACTGGTCTATGGTAGAGCGCGGCTGGCAGACACACGTTCTCGGAGAGGGAAGACAGTTCTGCTGCGCTAAGAAGGCGGTCGAGACATACC
>CAYZHW010000235.1:0-1886 GCA_964478105.1 uncultured Lachnospiraceae bacterium
CAACGTCGAATACGTTACCCTTGTAGGAAACGATCTTGCACATCATCTCTTCCTTAACGAACTTGAAGTTGTCGGGAAGCTTGTCTCCGTTAAGAGGCATCATATCGAATGTTTCCATATCCATAAAGTAGTAGAGATCTCCGTCGTTGTAGGAGTACTGCATCTCTTTTCTTTCGATGTACGCATTCTCAAATTTGTCTGTGGGGTTGAATGTTCTTTCAACCACAGAACCTGTGATAACATTCTTGATCTTTGTGCGAACGAATGCCGCTCCCTTACCGGGTTTTACGTGCTGGAATTCGATTACCTGATAAGCGGTTCCGTCCATATCAAACGTTACGCCGTTTTTGAAATCGCCGGCTACTACCATTGTTTGTACCTCCAAAAGTTAATTACATACTTAGTGAATTTTATAATTATATATATTGTATACTATTTTTTGCTATTTTGCAATAGGAAATTTCCTAAAATTTAAAATAATTCTATCATTTCTTTAGGTGATTTTGTGAAATTGCGTATTCCGTCCTCGGTTACAGCCACCATATCCTCGATACGGCATCCGTATTTGCCCTCGAGATAGATACCGGGCTCGACCGTGACAACATTGCCGACTTCGAGCTTAAGAGTAGGATCGACCATCGAAGAAAGTCTGGGAGCTTCGTGGATGTAAAGTCCGACGCCGTGACCAAGCCCGTGTCCGAAGCATCCGCGGTATCCCGCATTGTTTATGATGCTGCGTGCAATATTGTCGATCTCATAGCAGGATTCGCCGGCCTTGATCGCCGCAAGCGCCTCTGTCTGTGCGGTAAGCACCGTGTTATAGACCTTTTTGATTTCTTCATCCGCACGTCCGATAACGACTGTTCTCGTCATATCCGCGCAGTATCCGTCAACTCTTGCACCGAAATCCATTGTAAGAAAGCCCTTTTCAAGCTTAACATTTCTGGGTTCGCCGTGCGGAAGCGACGATGCGCTGCCGGACACACATATCGTATCAAATGCTATTCCCTTCGAACCCATTTTTCTCATAAAGAACTCGAGCTCAAGCGCGACTTCTATCTCGGTCATATCGGGCTTGATAAACTTAAGGATATGCTCAAACGCCGCATCGGTGATCTGCTGTGCGCGGTCCATTATCTCAAGCTCTTCCTCGGTCTTGCATATACGAAGCGAGTCAAAAAGCTTCTTTGCAGGGATCATTCCCACACCCTCAAGTGCGTCGGAAAGATTGTTATAATCCTCGCAGGTCATCTCAAGATTTTCATACGCAAGAACACGAACCCCCTCCCCGGCAAGAAGATTCTTTACGCAGTCGATCTTTTTGCCCTCGAGCATAAGGATCTCAAATTCATCGGACACGGTCTGCTTTGCCGCCTCGATGTATCTGAAATCAACGAGTACGTACGCTTTTTCCTTTGTTACCACGACATAACCGTCGGTAAAAGCGAAGCCGGTAAGATAGCGCTGATTGACTTCCGATGTGACTATCACCGCATCGTACGGCTCGGTCGCCATTTTTTTATAAAGTGATGTAAGTTTGCTCATATCCTTGTCCTCCAAGACATATATATTTTTTTCATAGTCAACGCGTCCTCTGCCATTGTTCCTGCAGATTCGCAGATGATACGCGGTGTAAGGTTTTCTTTTGCCAATGTTGCCATAAGCGGTTCGGGATCGGGCCCGAACACTTTATCTGCGAAGGTAAGGTGCTTTTTCTCTCCCGCACCTGTGTATTCAATCTTTGAAAAGTGGCAATGAAGATTTTTTGCAACACCGTCGCCGAGACTGTTTCCTATTACATCAAAGACGCGTTTGTAATCGTCCTCGCATACAAACAGACCGCCTACCGCTCTTGCGTTAAGATGCCCGAAATCGACAACGGGAAC
>CAYZHW010000236.1:0-1880 GCA_964478105.1 uncultured Lachnospiraceae bacterium
CCCCTCGGGGATTCATTGAGAAGTTGGAAGAATACATACATTACTACAACAACGAGAGAATCTCTCTCAAACTAAAAGGAATGAGCCCAGTTCAATACCGAGCTCATTCTCTAACACTTTAATATTTTATTTTTGTCTAAACTTTTGGGTTCACTTCAAACCTGAGAAGCCTTTTCTTTTTCTTCCACGTTGTACTGCGGAATGAATCGGCGGGCGAATCTGCCCTTGTTTCTGCCGATGATATAGAAATATCCGATGACCGAGAAGACGATGGCGCCGATGCAGTTGACTATCATATCTTTCATCGTGTCATAAAGTCCGATGTCAAGATATCCCGCGATGCTCACGGGCTCGCCGCCGCTGAAAATGACCGTCTCGGCAATGCCCGGAATGTGCACGACATTGTTAAGTCCGTCGGGGTCGAAATTTACCGACGAAATTGATGAGATGAGAGTATCCTTTTGCATATCGGTGGAAAATATCATATCCATACCGAACTCGAAAAATTCCCATACTACGCCGACCGTCATCGAAAAGCAAAATGCCACTACCGCAACAAAAAGCGGCGAGAGGCTGATGTGAAACTTGGGCGAGTTGTTGAGAATGTCGATAAGTGAAAAGCCTATTGCCGCCATAAGAAAGCCGTTTACCGTGTGGAGCATCGTGTCCCACCACGAAATGTGCGTGTAAAACGAGCCGATCTCACCGCATATCTCGGCGGCAAAAACAAAGAGAAGGATGGTTATCTCAAGCTCGCGGGGCAGGGTGAGCTTTAATACCTTGTGCGCGATGACCGGAAGGTCGAAAAGTAAGAGCGTGAGCAGGCACAGAAACACCGCAAAATAGTCGCCGCGAAGAAAACGCAATACCATAACAGCGACAACAATGATGCTCAGTATCGCTGCCACCGTGCCTTTCTTTTTAAACCACGCTGAAATTTTTTTCTTCATATAAGTTTCACCTTGACTTTTTTCTTTTGGAATGGTACAATTATAACACGACAAATGTCGCATTTGCAACAATCAGTTTAATATAAAATGATGTAAATGCGACACTACATATTAAAATGTATATTTTTTTGTGAAATTTATACGGAGAAGATATATGAAAGAGAATCAGAGAATAGCTTTGACCAAGAAAATGTTGCAAGAAGGACTTTTGCATCTCTTGGAAACGAAAGAACTTGAAAAAATAAGTGTAACTGAACTGTGCCGCGAGGCGGGCATCAACCGCGCGACCTTTTACCGCCATTACTTTGTGCCCCGTGACATAATCTTTGAGATGCAGGTGAATTTTATACGGGAGTTGCACGAGATGTTCGGAAGAAAATCGGTCGGCAAAAAGCCGGACGAGTACCTTTTTGAGCTTTGTACATATCTTTTCGATAAAGCCGACACTGTGAGAGTATTTATCAAGCACAATACCGAGGAGGATTTTATTGCGCTCATTAACCTTCTTGTCGAGAGCTTTATAAAGCAGGACAGAGAAAGCAGAGCAGAGGATGAGCTTGATAAAGAAAGCCTGAAGCTTATCTCCTCGGGAATTGCCGGCGGCGGATATTTTATGCTCCGCGAGTGGCTGATGGGTGATATCAACAAGACCCCTGCCGAGATAGCAGAGATAGTCCTTCGCTTTGTTAACAGAGAATACAGTATAATGAAATAAAAAACTCCTCTCGAAAGAGAGGAGTTTTTATGTTTTATCTCAGATTAACCAAGCTTTGCGTAGTTGATCTTGATTCCGGGGCCCATTGTAGATGCGAGAACGCAGCTCTTAATGTACTGACCCTTTGCTGCCGCAGGTCTTGCCTTGATAACAGCGCCAACAAGTGCGTCGAAGTTCTCAGCGAGCTTCTCTGCGCCGAAGGAAGCCTTACCGAT
>CAYZHW010000237.1:0-1873 GCA_964478105.1 uncultured Lachnospiraceae bacterium
CCTCGACCGTTGCGAAGGCAAGGTTGACGCAGAGATGACTGCTATCGGTTACGTTCCGAAGGCAGAGGATATTAACATTGAGGGTCTTGAAGATGTAACACTCGACACCATTAAGGAGCTTCTCACGGTCGATAAGGCTTCTTGGCTCGAGGACGTGCAGAATATCAAAGAGTTCTACGCACAGGTTGGCGAGAGAGTTCCCCAGGCTATGTACGACGAGCTCGCAGCGCTTGAAGCAAGACTTTCCAAGTAATTTAAGTCAATACAAAAGCAAAAAGTCTCCCTTATACAAGGGAGACTTTTTTTGCGACTATAATATATGCAAATTCTGTTTCAAGCTCGGCTGAGACGGCAAGACCTGCCGCGTGCATACTTTCCTTTATCGTATACGGGTCATCGGGAAATATCTTTATCCTTCTTGTCCCCATATCTATATATTCATCTTGATTTTTATCGAGCGAAAGCACAAGAATACCACCGTCCGCAAGAATCGACGCGATCTTTTCAATTGCAGAGCGCTTATCCTCTATATGCATAAAGGTAAGCGAAGAATATATGACGTCAAACTGCTCACTGAACTCATACGACATAAAATCGCCGCATATCAGGCGTATGTTACCAAGATCCGAAAGATTTTCGTGCGCCCGTTCGAGTGTCTTGGGAGAGATATCGATCCCCACAAGCTTTTTGCAAAACAGCGCCGCCCTTTTTGCAAGCCTCCCCGTGCCGACACCGATCTCCAAAACCGACTTTTCTTTATCAAGCGCCAAGCGCTCAAAAAATGCCTGTCCATCCCATTTATCCATATACTCACGCAAGGGTGCAGGATCGCGCACGGGGTCATTTCCCTCGTCGATGAGCGCATCGTAGTGAGCTACCACGTCGTTCATTTTATTTCCTCATATATTTTATCAGAGAGCACAACAAAGTCCGCTGTCGATAGCTTCTCTCCTCTTATATCTGCTCTATGTCCGCACGCCTCGATTATCTCTGTGATCTTTTCCTTTGAAAGCTCGCCATATCCGTTTGCAAGTGCGTTTGCAAGCGTCTTTCTTCTCTGCTCAAACGCCGCGCGAATGGTGCGGAAAAATGTTTCTTCGCTTATGGGATTATACGGCTTTTCTTTGTGGAGCTTAATGCGCACGACGGTCGAGTTGACCTTGGGCGCGGGCACAAATCTGTCGGCTGGGACAACAAAGAGCTTTTCCGCCTCGCCGTAATAATTAAGCACCGCAGTGATAGCGCCGTACTCGCTCTTGCCCGCCTTGGCGCAGAGTCGGTCGGCGACCTCTGACTGTATCATTATCGTGATGTAGTCAAAGGGCACGCGGTCCTCAAGCAATTTCATCAAAATAGGTGTCGTGATATAATAGGGCAGATTTGCGCAGACCGACACTCTTCCCTCTTTTAGATATGGCGCGAGAAGCTCGTTAAGGTCGACCTTCATCACGTCGCGGTTTATTATCTCGATGTTGTTATACTCACCGAGCGTATAACCGAGCACGGGAATAAGCGTGTCGTCTATCTCAAGCGAGATGACCTTGGCGTATCTTTCGGCAAGCTCCTTTGTGAGCGTACCGATACCGGGTCCTATCTCAAGAATGGTGCTCGTTTCGTCTTCACAGCAGTTGTCGGCAATATCCTCTACGACAGAGCAGTCGGTGAGAAAGTTCTGTCCGTATTCCTTTTTAAAATTAAGCTTGAACACGCCCATTATCTGCTTTATGGTGCGCATATCACATAAATTCATAAAATCACCTTTTTTACTCTTTTAACTTGACAAATCAACAGTGTTATGATATAATTTCTGTTGTCGCTGGTGTGGCGCAGGGGTAGCGCAATTGATTCGTAATCAATAGGCCGAGGGTTCAAA
>CAYZHW010000238.1:0-1784 GCA_964478105.1 uncultured Lachnospiraceae bacterium
CTGTTATGGCATATCAGAGCGTGCTTGCGCAGGGGGCTGATAATACCGCGTCCAAAATAGTAAAATTCTCCCTTGGCTCACTTGTTCCCGTAGTCGGAGGAGCTATAGGAGACAGCGTAAAAACGCTCTCCGCGTCCCTGTCGCTTATAAAGAGCACGGTCGGCGTGCTGGGAATAGTTCTCATCGCGTTTATGATATTGCCTCTTATTATAGAACTTTTTTTACATAAGAGCGTACTTTGTGCGGGATCTGCTTTTTGTCATCTTCTAGGATGTGAAAGGGAAGGAAAGTTTTTTTTTGAGGTTGCGGGGATACAAAATCTTATAATAGCCGTATGTACACTTTCGTCGCTTATGTTTGTGATTGCTCTCAGCCTTTTTATAAATGCCGCACTCGTAGTGGGGGTATGATATGGAAGCTGTAAAGGAATATTTTTTATGTGTGATCATAGCTGCTGTTGCCGCAGGACTTATCGGCATACTCGCACCCGACGGAAACGGGGTCGGAAAGTACGTGCGCTTCGCCGCCTCTCTTGCTGTTATTGCTGCTGTATGCACTCCGCTTCGTCCTGCAGTCGAATATCTGTACGCATTGTCTGAAACAGATGTGAGCGCAGTAATAGATGACGAGCTGGAAAAGTATACGGAACGTACTAACCAACTCATAACAGAGCAAAGCACCGCAATAGTATGCGAGACGATAAAAACAGAATTGTCGGAAGAATTCGATATCCCTTTGCACGAATGTGAAATCATCCTCGACACCGAAGAAGAGTCTGGAGAAATACGTTTGATCAAGGTCACTGTGGTCCTGTCGGGGTATTCTATGTGGAAAGACCCGAAAGAGATAAAGAATTTTGTTTCGGATCTTGCGGGGTGCGAATGTGAAGTAATATTGGGTTAGGGGGTGTTTTGTTGGAAGAAGGACGCGCAAAAAAATATATTTCATATCTTAAAGGAAAAAAACAGATATGGGTGATCGTACTAGGTGCTCTGATCGGTGGTCTGCTCATCCTTTTGGGGAATAGCGCGGATGAAGATACTGCAGATATTTCTTCACAGGAATTGTCGGACGATGGCTCTTACGTGCTTACATACACCGAGTATATAGAGACAAAGATAAAAAAGCTTTGCCGAAGCATTTACGGAGTTTCTGACATAGAGGTAATGGTAAGCCTTGAGAGCGGATTTGAACACGTGTATGCAAATGACGGGGAATATCTCATTGTCGGAAGCGCAGGCACAAAATCCCCCGTGCTCTTGAAAGATAATCTTCCCGAGATACGCGGAGTGGGTATAGTTTGTAAGGGCGCAGAAAATGCCGCGCTGAAGAAGGAGATATGTGAGCTTCTGTGCGCCGCGCTCGACATACCGAGCAACCGCATCTACGTTGCTGCAGGAAAGTGATCATCTCAAGGAATAAAAAAGTAATCGCTTTAATATACATATAACACAGAAAAAATAAAGTTATGGAGGGCTTTATGAATTTTAAAAATATTATTGAAAAGACAAAGGGTGGCTTCAAAAAGATCGGCAGAAAGAATCTCGTAATGTTCTGTTCGGTCGTACTTATCGGAACGGCGATCTTTCTTAACTGGATGTTGTTTGCTGATGACGGAGCCGACGTTTCGGGCGACAAGGTAAACACGGGCGCTCCTTCGGGAAATGCATCCTATGTGAGCTCCGAAACATCAGATGACGAAGCATATTTTGCTGCATCCGCCGTCTCGAGACAAAGAGCGCGCGACGAGGCTATGGAGGTTCTTCAGAGCGTAGTTGAGAACA
>CAYZHW010000239.1:0-1782 GCA_964478105.1 uncultured Lachnospiraceae bacterium
TAAAATTTTGTAAAATTAATTTTCATAATAATCATTTTCCTTTCTAATCAATTAAATAAAACTTAAACCTTTTAAAAAATTTTAAAGCCGGGTTCGGGGTGGAAATTTTATAAAAGTTCCTCCCCGATTCTATTATCCCAATATTTCTTTTACGACCTTTTCTGCGTTCTCCGTATCCTCGGTGATGCAGACTATAACATAGTTATCCTTGGCCTTGACGACCGCGTGGCTTATCTTTTCTGCTTCGAAGATCATATACGACGCATAGAGCTCCTCTTGCGAGGCAAGGTACGCCTCGATCTTGCCGAGTATATCTCCTTTTGCGACGATCACCGCATCCGCACTCGCGCCGCTTCCGACATACATCGCGATCTCGCCGTCAAAGCCATCGTCAAGTGCGAGCAGGCTTTTTGCCATATCGAGATCTGTGGGATAAAGCTCCTCGTAAAATTCAACTTCGGCGAGCAATTTCTCTGCCGCCGCATCGATATCTATCTCCACAGGCTCGCTCTTGCAAGCGCAAAGGCAGACAAGTATCAATGCAAGTATTACAGAAAATCTTTTCATCAGTTCGTTCCTCCGACTGTGTGACACATCAGATATTCAAGCCAAAGCTTACAATAATCGCGGTTTATATGCACCCCGTCGCGCGATGCCCCGGCAAACAGATATCCGTCTGCATCGGTCATTATTTCGGCAACGTTTACAAAATAGACCTTTTTCTGTTCCGCAAGGGTGCGCAAAAGAGTGTTGTAGGTATTTATCTTAGGCATATTGTACATATAGTATTCGGGGTGCTCGGGGGTGTACACAGAGCTTACGGGAAGCACGCTCTGTATATAGATCTCGACGGCGGGGTTGACGCGTCTGAGCTCGTCTATTATCGCACCGTACCGTTCGACATAGACCTCGTTGCTCAACCATCCGATCTCGTTCGTTCCGAGCATAATATAAGCCTTCGAGAAATCCCCGTCGGCTCTTATAGCGTCTATAACGGTGATCTTTTTATCTCCCTTCGGCACTATTGCCTCAGTGAAAACGCGGTCGACGGTCAAGCCTACGTACGCGTATGCGCCCGGCTTTGAGAGTCCCGCCTGGGTCAAAAAGCCCCTTGTGCGAGAGTTGCCGATGAAGATCGCGTCATCGAAGAACGCCTTGCCGACAGGCGCACTCGCAGGCACCGGCAAAGAATAATCATATTCCTTCGGAAGCGGAGCTGCTGTCGTTTCTGGAGCCGCCGTTGTATCCTCAGGAGACGACGATGTCTCGGGGACTTCGGTCGTTTCGGGGACCTCGGTGGTTGTGGGAGCTGATGTCGTTTCGGGCACCGCCGTCGTCTCGGGTGCGGCGGTAGTTTCGGGTGCGGCGGTAGTTTCGCTCGGCACCGTAACATCGGTATCGGGCACTGCCGACACCGCCGCATCGCGTTCGATGAGAGCACTTGCCGAAACGATCAGCGCCGCAAGAATAGCAAGCAGCGCCGCAATGATCGCTCTTATTACAGTCATTTTTACATCTGCTCTTTTTTGAGCTTGCTCTGAGCCTTCAGACGAAGCTCGGTGTTGAGTATCCTCTTACGAAGTCTTATGCTCTTGGGTGTTACCTCAATAAGCTCGTCATCCGCGATGAATTCGATAGCTTCCTCAAGGCTGAACACAACGGGAGTTACAAGGCGAAGCGCCTCGTCCGCGCCTGCCGAGCGGATAGCGGTAAGCTGTTTTTTCTTGCAGGGATTGACCGCGATATCGCCCCTCTTGGGGTTCTCGCCTACGATCATACCCT
>CAYZHW010000240.1:0-1780 GCA_964478105.1 uncultured Lachnospiraceae bacterium
GTACGCGCCCTTGCCAAAAGATTCTGTATATGTGAGTCCGTGGTAGGAATCGTCGGGAGTGCAAAGTCCGGGATACTTCTCGGCGTGAGCGGACCAGTCGAAGTTTCCGCTGTCAACGATAACTCCGCCGACTGTCGCCGCGTGTCCGTCCATATACTTTGTAGTAGAGTGTGTAACGATATCCGCGCCGAACTCAAAGGGTCTGCAGTTGATAGGTGTCGGGAAGGTGTTGTCAACGATGAGCGGTACGCCGTTCTCGTGAGCGATCTTTGCAAATTTTTCTATATCAAGAACGATAAGTGTGGGATTTGCGATAGTCTCGGCAAAGAGAGCCTTGGTGTTGGGTCTGAATGCCGCGCGAAGCTCCTCTTCGGTGGGATCGGGAGAAACGAAGGTCGTCTCGATACCCATCTTCTTCATCGTAACGCCGAGAAGATTGAAAGTACCGCCGTAGATAGCGCTCGAAGCCACGATGTGATCGCCCGCCGAGCAGATATTGAAGAGCGCAAAGAAATTTGCCGCCTGTCCCGACGAGGTGAGCATAGCCGCGACACCGCCCTCAAGATCAGCGATCTTTGCAGCTACAGCGTCGTTTGTGGGATTCTGGAGTCTGGTATAAAAATATCCGGACGCCTTGAGGTCAAAAAGATCTCCCATCTCCTCGCTCGACTCATATTTAAATGTCGTGCTCTGGTATATCGGAAGCACGCGGGGCTCGCCGTTCTTCGGTGTATAACCCGACTGTACGCATTTTGTGTTTATCTTGTATTCGGACATTTTTGTCCCTCCTTATTTCTTAAAGCTGTCCTTCAGACCGACAACGCGATTGAAGGTATTTTCGTTCTTGGAATCCTTGCAGAAATATCCTACGCGCACGAACTGGAATCTCTCGCCCGCTTTTGCGTTTTCAAGCGAAGGCTCGACCATCGCGCCCTCGAGCTTTGTAAGCGAATTTTCGGAAAGAAAATCAAGATAGGTCTTGCCCTCGGGCACCTCTGCCGTGTTTTCGATATCGAAAAGTCTGTCGTAGAGCATAAGCGTAGCAGGCTTTGCGTACTTTGCGCTAAGCCAGTGGATCGTTCCCTTTATCTTTCTGCCGTCGATCGGATTTCCGTTACCCGTTTCAAGATCGGCTGTCGCGTGGATGCACTTAATGCTTCCGTCGGCATTTTCCTCAATACCTGCATACTTGATAATGTATCCGCCCATAAGACGTACCTCTCCGTCGGGCTTCAAGCGGAAGAACTTGGGAGGCGGAACAAGCGCAAAATCGGATGCGTCGATGTATATCTCGCGTGTCATAGGAACCTCTCTTGTGCCAAGCTCGGGTTTTTGAGGATGGTTGGAAACGGTGATCATCTCTTCCTTATCCTCGGGATAGTTGTCGATGATGACCTTGATAGGCTCGGTAACAGCTATGCGGCGGGGCGCCGTTTCGTTAAGATCGTCACGCACGCAAGCCTCAAGCTGACGTACATCGACCGTGTGGTCGGTGTTTGTAACGCCTGCCTCACGGACAAAGGTGAAGAGCGCCTCGGGCGTGTATCCTCTTCTGCGAAGTCCGCAGAGCGTGGGCAGACGGGGATCGTCCCAGCCGTCAACATAGCCTTCTTCAACGAGCTGACGAAGGTATCTCTTCGACATAACGGTATATGTGATGTTCATTCTTCCGAATTCCCACTGATGCGGCTTCTTCTCAAAGCCGATCTTGTCGACCACCCAGTCGTAAAGCGGGCGGTGGTTGCGGAATTCGCTCGAGCACAGCGAGTGGGTGATGCCC
>CAYZHW010000241.1:0-1736 GCA_964478105.1 uncultured Lachnospiraceae bacterium
GACAAGCTTCATATAGGTCACACATACTGTACCGTCGCGACCGACGCTATGGCGCGCTATAAGCGTATGACAGGCCACGATGTTATCTTCCTCACGGGTACAGATGAGCACGGGCAGAAAATAGAAGATAAGGCAAAGGCGGCAGGTGTTACACCTCAGGCATTTGTTGACAATATAGTCGAGGGCGAGCGCGGAGTAAAGGACCTTTGGCGTCTTATGAACGTTTCCAACGACCGTTTTATTCGTACGACCGACGATTATCACGTCGAGGCTATTCAAAAGATATTCAAGAAGATGTACGAAAACGGCGACATCTATAAGGGAAGCTACAAGGGCAAGTACTGCAAGCCCTGCGAGTCCTTCTGGACCGAGAGCCAGCTCGTTGACGGCAAGTGCCCCGACTGCGGCAGAGAGGTAGAGGACGCAGAGGAAGAAGCATACTTCTTCCGTCTTTCCAAGTATGCGGACCGTATCCGCGATCTTCTTGAGAACACCGATTTTCTCGAGCCCCGCTCGCGCGTGAATGAGATGGTCAACAACTTCATCAAACCCGGTCTTGAGGACCTTTGCGTATCGCGTACATCCTTTACATGGGGCGTGCCGGTCGACTTTGACCCCGGTCACGTTGTATACGTGTGGGTAGACGCGCTCTTCAATTATACAACGGCGCTCGGCTTTATGAACGGCAAGTATGATGACTATAAGGACTATTGGCCCGCAGACGTTCATTTTGTGGGCAAAGAGATCGTGCGTTTCCACTCGATAATCTGGCCCGCTATGCTTATGAGTATGGAAATGCCCCTTCCGAAGAAGGTGTACGGACACGGATGGCTCTTACTTGACGGCGGAAAAATGTCCAAGTCCAAGGGCAACGTTGTCGATCCGTATGTCCTTGCAGAAAAATTCGGCGTAGATGCGCTCAGATTTTTCCTACTTCGCACATTCCCCTTCGGCTCGGACGGTAACTTCTCAAATGAGGCGCTTATCGGTACTGTAAACGTCGACCTTGCAAACGTTCTCGGCAACCTTCTCTCGCGTACGGTTTCGATGATAGAAAAATATTTCGGCGGCACACTTCCCGCAGTACAGATAGCGGATAACGAGAAGGACACGGAGCTTGTATCGCTTATATCGAATCTTCGTTCGGCTTACGAGACACAGATGGAAAAGTATGCGTTCCAGAACGCACTTGCCGAGATATTCAATGTTCTCGACCGCGCAAACAAATACATTGACGAAAACACTCCCTGGACACTTGCCAAGGATATGGATGCGAACGGCGCACGTCTTGCGCGCGTTATGTACAACCTGCTTGAGGTACTTCGCGTAAGTGCTATCCTTCTCACGCCCTTTATACCCACAACATCTGCTGAGATACTTCGCCAGATAGGCGCGTGCGAGCACTGCTCCACGTGGGATGCTGCAAATGTGTACGGAGCACTTAAGGGTGATGCAACAGTAGTTCGCGGAGATAACCTCTTCCCCAGAATAGATGAAGCCAAGATGCTCGCAGAACTTGAGGCTGAGCGCGAAGCACAGATGAAAGCAAATGCACTCATAGAAAAGCCCGAGGGATGTGCAATAATCGGATTTGAGGACTTTATGAAGGTCGAGCTTCGCACAGCCAAAGTCATTGCATGCGAACCTGTAAAAAAGGCGAAGAAGCTTCTTTGTCTGCAGCTCGATCTCGGATATGAGAAGCGTCAGGTCGTATCCGGTATTGCTCAGTTCTATAA
>CAYZHW010000242.1:0-1717 GCA_964478105.1 uncultured Lachnospiraceae bacterium
GTTCGGCGGTGACGATCAGTGGTCTAATATGCTCTTCGGTTCCGAGCTTATTCGTAAGAAGACAGGCAAGGATGCCTATGCGATGACCATCACACTCCTTCTTAACAGCGAAGGCAAGAAGATGGGCAAGACAGCTAAGGGTGCAGTATGGCTTGATCCCGATAAGACATCTCCTTTCGAATTCTTCCAGTATTGGAGAAACGTAGACGATGCCGATGTTATCAAGTGTATGAAGATGCTCACATTTATGTCGCTTGAAGAGATCGATGAGTACGCAAAGCTCGAGGGAAGTGCTATAAACGGTGCTAAGGAGAAGCTCGCATATGAGCTTACGGCACTTGTGCACGGCGAAGCAGAGGCGACAAAGGCTCTTGAGACTGCAAAGCAGGTATTTGCGGGCGGCGGTATCTCCGAGGATATGCCCACAACGACACTTACTGCAGACAACTTTACAGACCAAAAGGTCTCGGTCGTTGATATGCTCTGTATCGCTAAACTTGCTCCTTCCAAAGGCGAGGCTAAGCGTCTTATACAGCAGGGCGGTGTTGCTCTGAACGACGAGAAAGTAACCGAATTCGGTGCAACAGTCGCACTTGAAGCTTTTGAGGGCGATGTTATAATTAAGAAGGGTAAGAAGATCTATCACAGATTCGTTCTTGCGTAATATATTAGTTAATACAAGAAATTGAGAGGGGGATGAAAATGGAAAAGACGTACCGAAAAATATATGATTTAGTAACAGAATATAATTCATCACCCGAAACAAAAGGAACACTGAAGATACAAACAGACCTGAAACTTGCCGAACATTCGAGCTTTAAGATCGGCGGAAATGCAGACATAGCTTTTTATCCAAAAAACGAGAGGGCAATGATCTTTTGTCTTGACCTTTTAAAGGACAATGATATACCTGCCTACGTTATAGGCAATGGAAGCAATGTTCTTTTTGCCGACGAGGGAATACGCGGGGCCGTTGTATTTACTACCGAAATGGACTTAGTAAAGATAGAGGATACTAAGATATATGCCGAGTGCGGCGCGGGAATCACCAAGATCTCGCGTGCAGCGCTTGAGTATTCGCTTTCTGGACTGGAGTTTGCCTGCGGCATTCCCGGAAGTCTTGGCGGAGCGGTCTATATGAACGCAGGTGCGTACGGCGGACAGATGTCTGATGTCGTTGTGGAAAGCAGATATTATGATCTTAAGGCTAAAGAAATCAAAACTCTCGCGGGAGATGCGCATAACTTCGGCTATAGAGAAAGTGCATATGTTGAAGATCCCGATAAGATCATTATAAGTGCTACTATGCAACTTAAGCCCTCGGATCACGATGCTGTAAAGTCGGTTATGGACAAAAACCTTGCAGCAAGACGTGAAAAGCAACCGCTTGAATTTCCAAGTGCAGGCAGTACATTTAAACGCTATCCCGGATACTATACGGGAAAGCTTATCGAAGAGGCGGGGCTCAAGGGGTATTCTGTCGGCGGCGCCGAGGTATCCGAAAAACACGCGGGATTTATAATAAACCGCGGAGGTGCAAGCGCGTCCGATGTAAAAACGTTGATATCCGATATACAGAGAATAATACACGAAAAGCACGGCATTATGCTTGAATGTGAAGTTCGGTTCATAGGATAGGAGAAAAAATGAAAACATCATCGTTTTCCGAAGAGACAAAGCTCGAGCTTTTAGAGCCTCTTCCCAAAGCGCAATGTTG
>CAYZHW010000243.1:0-1704 GCA_964478105.1 uncultured Lachnospiraceae bacterium
AGACGTTTCCGAGTACGCTCCCAAGATGATCACAATGAAGATCAACGTTGACAAGATCCGCGAGGTCATCGGTTCCGGCGGTAAGGTCATCCAGAAGATCGTTGCAGACACGGGAGCTAAGATCGACATCGAGGAAGACGGAACGATCTACATCTCCGCTGTTGAGCGCGACGCCGCTTACAAGGCACAGGAGATCATCGCAGGCATCGTATTCGAGCCCACCGTCGGCGCTATCTACAACGGTAAGGTCACACGCGTTATTCCGATAGGTGCGTTCGTTGAGTTCGCTCCCGGAAAAGAGGGTATGGTACACATCTCCAAGCTCGCTCACAGAAGAGTCGAGAAGGTAGAGGATGTTCTCAACGTAGGCGACGAGACCCTTGTTAAGTTCCTTGGCGTTGACGAAAAGGGACGTATGAACCTCTCTGTCAAGGACACTATTCCCAAGGAAGAGAACAAATAAAATAAAACAAAAACGATAATAAGAAAGGTGGAACGATATGAACAACGATCAGAACGATATCATTTTCCGCGAGAATTTATCTTCCCGCCCCCCGAGAAAAAGAAACACGGCAAAGAAATTCATTCTCATCCCGGTATATGTCATTGTGGTCGCGGCTCTTGCCGTTTCCGCCTTCTTTATCTCAAATGCGATAATTTCGGGAAGAAACGAAGCCGAGACGACGGCTCCCCCCGAAACGACGCTCGCACCCGAAACCACAGCAGATCCCTACGCTGCTTACGAGATCATTCAGGTCGCAAAAAGTGAGATATACAAGGGAGAGCTCATTTTGGTCAACACCGACTTCGGCTACGTCCCGCCCACACTCAGAGGAGAGCTTCGCAACATCTGGGACAACAGACCTAAGGTGGACGGAGTCCGCACATACAAGATGTCGAGAAACGACCACGTGCTCGAGCCTGTCGCGCTTGATGCGTTCAACGCCTTCACGACAGAGTTCTACAATGCGACCGGAAACAACTGCCTGCAGGTCATCGGAGCTTACCAGAACACCGATGATACGGCGTCCGAGCATCCCACGGGACTTTCGCTCGACCTCAACATCTACGGTGCAGACGGCAAGACCTACGCGCTCGATTCTTACGACGATTCTTACGAGACCTTCCTGCAGAATCTGCACAAGTACGGATTTATTCTCCGCTACCCCACGGGTAAGGAGAGTGTGATACGCAGCTCGTGCAAGCCCGGGCACATCCGCTATGTCGGCGTTCCGCACGCTTATGTGATAGCGCAGAACAACTGGTGCCTCGAGGAATACACGGCGACCATCCGAGACAAGTATCCGCTTGACGGTGAGCATCTTATCGTCGAGGATGATATGGGCGGCAAGTACGAGATCTACTACGTAGCGGCTACAGGCGAGCTCACCGACGTATATGTTCCGAAGGACACTCCCTACACCATCTCGGGCAACAACGTAGACGGATTTGTCATAACGGTAACTTTGAGTTAAAAATTCTTACAATAAAATACATTCAAGAAAAAGGAGAAAAATTATGGCACTCGTAACAACAAAGGAAATGTTCAAGAAAGCATACGAAGGACACTACGCTATCGGTGCTTTCAATATTAACAATATGGAGATCGTTCAGGCGATCACAGAGGCAGCGGGCGAAGCTAAGTCCCCCGTTATCCTCCAGGTATCGGCAGGCGCACGTAAGTACGCAAAGCAGGAGTACCTT
>CAYZHW010000244.1:0-1665 GCA_964478105.1 uncultured Lachnospiraceae bacterium
AGCCTACGGCGGAAGAGACAGCTGAGATCGAAGCTATAACAGACAAGCTGTCGGGGGTAAACGACTATGCATCGTCGCAAAGAGATGTTGTTAGTGATGATATAAGTTATTCATTTAAAGGAATAAATGATAACGGGATCGAGGTATACGAAACAAGTCAAGAGATTATGGATATGACTTGGGATGAAAGAAAATCCAAATATCTTGATGTAATGAAAAATGAATACAGAGGTCGTACTGCAAAATTCGAACGAAATGGTCACGTATATTACGCACAATTCGACCAAAACAGCATACGCAAACCAATTTATGGGGATAAGAGATCAAGCTCAGATGGAACAAAGGCAATTATTAAATCCGGCGCGGACGGAGATACGTTCAATCTTATTGAAAATTCGCAGTACAAGGGA
This sequence comes from uncultured Lachnospiraceae bacterium, assembly GCA_964478105.1. Taxonomy (GTDB): domain Bacteria; phylum Bacillota; class Clostridia; order Oscillospirales; family CAG-272; genus CAYZHW01. Next base: position 411 of record CAYZHW010000244.1, read on the forward strand.
AGCAAAACTAACACAAAGGATCATACCAAAGCGGATTATTTTGATTATTTTGTAAAGACAGTCCAAATTGACGGAAAGGTTTTTGACTTAGTCGCGGATGTAGAAAAGAAATATGGGACAGACGGTGGCTATATTTATACGTTTGCTTTGCGTGAAAACAAAAAAACAGAAGCGCTCCCTACGCACGGAACACCGAATATCGGGCCGGTAAAAGGTGTAGGAAACGCCTCTATGAACAGTATATCCAAAAAAACCGAATCTGTCAATAGGAAAAAAACGGAGAATCAGCATAATAGCTCACTCGAGAGCGCTGCGAGTAAGTACGGGGCGCAGGCGGGTGCGATGATCAGTACATATAACGTAGGTCCTGCGGGGCAGGATGTGGCGAAGTTTGATGCTGCGTACCGTGCGGCGTATGATATGGGAGTCGAGGGCGTAAAGCTCGGTTATATGATGAAGTCTCCGCTTACGTCGTATCTGACAGAGACGCAGAGAGAGCTTGCATACAGTGCGGGTGCAGATTCGCAAACGATTGGAAAAGCTAAGCGCGGTGAGGGCAAGGTGATATACGAGGGCGCGGCGGCTCTTGTGAAAACAAGCGAGTTGCAGAACACGTCGCTTCGTGCGGTAAATTTCCTGTCTAAGGCGCTCGGCGTGAACGTACACATATTTGATTCTAACGAGCCGGGCTATGAGGGCAGAAACGGATTTTATGACCCTACTGACGGAAGTATATGGCTTGACATTCGTGCCGGCAATGAGGGTAAGGGAACGATGCTCTATACGATGGCACACGAGCTTACGCACTTTATTCAGCAGTGGTCGAAGGATAAGTACGAAGCGTTTGCCGATTTTCTTCTTGAAAACTATACCGAGAAGGGCGTGGATATAGATGACCTTGTTGCGGCGCAGATAGAGAAGGCGGCACGACACGGCGTAGAGCTTACATATGACGAAGCATTTGACGAGGTGATCGCGGACTCGTGCGAGGCGATGCTTGCGGACGGTGACGCTGTGACGAAGATCGCAGAGCTCAAAGAGAGAGACAAGGGACTCTGGGATAAGATCGTCGAGTATATTACACAGCTTGTAAACAAGATCAAATCTCTGTACAAAGATCTTGACCCCGATTCTGCCGAGGGTAGATTTGTCGCAGAACAGCTTGACACGTTTGAGGAACTCAAGAGGTTGTGGACAGAGGCGCTTGTCGAGGCAAGCGAGAGCTACACGGGCACAACGGCACAAAAAAACACCG
>CAYZHW010000245.1:0-1660 GCA_964478105.1 uncultured Lachnospiraceae bacterium
AACTTACAGATCTTATCTGGACAAACCTCAATGAGGACAACAAGGTCTCTCTCTTTGTTCGTTACATCGATATCGCTACAGGCGAAAGCGAGACCAGAATAGTAAATAAGAATAAATAAGGAGAGAAAAATGGACGCAAAAGAAAAGTACATATCTCCTTTTTCGACAAGATATGCAAGTCCCGAGATGCAGTTGGTCTTCTCCGAAAGCTTTAAATTCAAGACCTGGAGAAAGCTTTGGATCGCGCTTGCAAAGGCGGAAAAAGAGCTCGGACTTGATATAACCGACGAGCAGATAGCCGAGCTTGTCGCTCACGCCGATGATGTAAATTACGACGTTGCCGAGGCAAGGGAAAGAGAAGTGCGCCACGACGTAATGTCGCACATATATGCATACGGCAAGCAGTGCCCGAAGGCAGAGCCTATAATCCATCTCGGTGCGACTTCCTGCTATGTTGGAGATAATACCGATGTAGTCATTCTTCGCGAAGCCTCAAAGATAATCCTCAAAAAGGCGGCGCAGGTATTAAAGAATCTCTCTGAGTTTGCACTCGAGTACAAGAGTCTCCCGTGCCTCGGATATACACATCTTCAGCCCGCACAGCTCACCACGGTCGGTAAGCGCGCGACGCTCTGGATGTACGAACTTGCTCAAGATATCGAAGAGCTTGAGCACAGACTGGATAAGCTTCTTTTGCTCGGTTCCAAGGGAACGACAGGCACACAGGCAAGCTTTATGGAGCTTTTTGACGGAGATGAAGAAAAGGTAAAGAAGCTTGAAGCGCTTATCGCAAAAGAAATGGATTTCCCGGGCTGTGTAGCCGTTTCGGGACAGACCTATTCAAGAAAGACAGATGCGTACTTCTTGTCTGTTCTCTCGGGTTTTGCACAGAGCGCATATAAGTTTTCAAACGACCTTCGCATCCTTCAGTCTTTTGAAGAGATGGAAGAGCCCTTTGAGAAAAAGCAGATCGGCTCGTCGGCTATGCCGTACAAGCGTAACCCGATGAGAAGCGAGCGTATCTCTGCACTTGCAAGATATGTTATCGTTGATTCGATCAACCCCGCGATCACTGCAGGTACACAGTGGTTCGAGAGAACGCTCGATGACTCGGCGAACAAGAGAATATCTGTCTCCGAGGCATTCCTTGCGGTTGATGCTATTCTTAATATATATATCAACGTTACGGGCGGGCTTGTCGTATACGACAAAGTCGTCGAGCGCAGAGTGATGGACAAGCTTCCTTTTATGGCGACAGAAAACATTCTTATGAAATCTGTCAAGAAGGGCGGCAACCGTCAGGAGCTTCACGAGAGACTGCGTACCCACTCGCACGCGGCGGCAGCACAGGTCAAGCTCGAAGGCAAGGCCAACGATCTTATTGAGCGCATAGCGAACGATGATGCTTTCCCGCTCACGCTTGAAGAGATAAAAGCAGAGCTTGAGCCGAGCCTCTATATCGGAAGAAGTGCAGGCCAGGTCGATGAATTTGTTGAAGAAATAGTAAAACCGATACTTGCACGTCACTTTAGCGGTGAGGTAGTATCGGAACTCAAGGTATAAGGAGAGTCAATATGAAAGAATTTGAACTTAAATACGGCTGTAATCCCAATCAGAAGCCGTCCAAGATCTATATGCACGACGGAAGCGATCTTCCCAT
>CAYZHW010000246.1:0-1628 GCA_964478105.1 uncultured Lachnospiraceae bacterium
GCATAAGTCCGTGGTTTACGTGTACGCAATAGAGCTGCTTACCTATCGCCTTGATAAGAAGTGCCGCGACAACAGACGAGTCAACGCCGCCTGAGAGTGCGAGAAGCACCTTGCGATCTCCGACCTGTGCGCGTATCTCTTCAACTCTGTCTGCGACAAAGTTCTTCATATTCCAGTTTTTCTCTGCCTTGCACTCGTCAAAGAGGAAGGGTTCGAGCATCTTCTTGAGTTCACAGTCGCACTCGGGCAAAGTCTTTGCTCTGTCCTTGTGACATATATCAAGCACAGGAACGCCTGCAGAATATACGTGCGCGCCGACGTCTATCTCGACGCCGTCCACCACGCGGTTCTTACCGCCGTTTATGATGATACCTTTAAGGTTTTTCATTGCCGCAAGCTCGTCCGCTGTAATATCGTGCGCGAGAATCTCGCTGTACACACCCATAGAACGGATAACGCGGGCAAGGCGTGAATTCTGCTCGCTGCCGAGATCAAGTATAAGAATAAGATCCTGTGTCATAAAAACAACTCCCTTGTGTTTATAAGAATATGAATATATTTTAACAGAAAAGTGCGCGAAACGCAATAATTTACATTAAAAAACTTTCTGTTTTTTCAATTTTTTTACATTTTTTCAGCAAGTGAAATATACAGTGGCACGGCTCTCTTATAGCGCAACGACCGAAATCTTCATATTATTTATTAATGAGGATAATACAGGAGGTGTAATACTTGGACTTTTTGATAAAACAAGATCCTATATTCCTCGCTTTTTCAGCAACCCTTTTCTGCTGGTTTATGACGGCGGCGGGCTCGGCAGCCGTATTTTTCTTTAAAAAAATAAACGTCAAGATATCGGGCACTATGCTTGGCTTTGCCTCAGGCATTATGATAGCGGCAAGCTTTTGGTCGCTTCTCTCCCCCGCACTTGACCTTGCCGAAGGGGGAGCGTTTCCCGCTTATCTTGTCGCAGCGATCGGATTTACAGTCGGGGCGCTCTTCACGCTTGCAAGCGACGCGGCGCTCTCACATCTGCAGAGTGAGCGCGATATACATCCCGACCGACGCAAGCTCTCACTGCTTGTCGGAGCAATTACAATACACAACATTCCCGAGGGGTTAGCGGTAGGGGTCGCCTTCGGAGCGCTCTCAAAGACCGATATGACTCCCGCGGCACTTGCCGCCGCGATATCTGTTGCAATTGGAATAGCATTGCAGAATTTTCCGGAAGGGGCGGCAGTCTCCATACCTATGCGTGAAACGGGAGTGAGCAGAAAACGAAGCTTCTTTTTCGGCCAGCTATCGGGTATGGCTGAGCCGATATCCGGTGTGATCGGAGCGCTTCTTGTTTCGTTCATACGGCCCATCCTGCCCTTTGCCCTCTCATTTGCCGCAGGGGCAATGATCTATGTCACAGTCGAGGAGCTTATACCCGAATCACGCGCAGGCGGACGTTATCTTGCTACGCTCGGATGTGTCGCGGGGTTTGTAATTATGATGGTAATGGATGTTGCATTAAGTTAAAAAAGGTGTTGCACAAATGTGCAACACCTTTTTAAGGCTTCATTGCAGTATTCGGTTCAAAAACAGAGGTCGTGACCTCATAATATATCTTACCGTCAAGCTCC
>CAYZHW010000247.1:0-1614 GCA_964478105.1 uncultured Lachnospiraceae bacterium
AAGCGTACCGATGACACAGGAGATGGACGGTGACGTTTTACTTGCGGGACAGTATGTCGTATGGACGACTATCATATCCGCACTGACTGTTTTTCTTGCATCCTATTTTCTGCGTTTGGCGGGAATATTTTAATAAAAAAACAAAATCCTATTGCAAAATAATGTCGATAGGTGTAAAATAAATAGGTTGTTAATTTACAAGGAAGGACGCTTTAAAATGAAGACTTTTCAACCTAAGCTTTTCGGTATATTTAAAAACTATTCTGCGCCTCAGATAGTAAATGATATCGTAGCGGGAATTATTGTTGCTATCATTGCTCTCCCGCTTTCGATCGCGCTTGCTATCGCGTCGGGTGTTTCTCCCGAACAGGGACTTTACACTGCTATTATTGCGGGATTTGTTATCGCATTCTTTGGAGGAAGCAAAGTAAACATCTCCGGTCCTACCGCCGCGTTTGCTACTATCGTTGCGGGTATCGTGGCTACTCACGGTACATCGGGACTTATTATTGCAACCATTATGGCGGGAATTCTTCTTGTGCTTATGGGAATATTCCGTTTCGGTGCGCTCATCAAGTACATACCTATGACCATAACGACAGGCTTTACAGCCGGTATTGCTGTTACCATAATCGTGGGACAGATAAAGGATTTTCTCGGACTTACCTTTGCTGAAGGAACTCACGCCATCGAGACAATGGAAAAGGTCGAGGCGATCGCCGCTTCTATCGGTACACTTGATATAAACGCGCTTATCGTAGGCTGCATCGGTATGGCGATACTCATTCTATGGCCTATGCTCGGTAAGATCTCGAAGGTGTTTACAAAGATCCCCGCCTCTATCATTGCGGTCATCGCAGGTATCCTTATCGTACAGTTCACGCCCCTTAAGGCGAACACTATCGGCGATCTTTATCCCAATCTTACCTCTGCGTTTCCTATGCCTTCTGTGCCCGAATTTGATTTTGCAACTGTTAAGGCCGTTGTTCCCAGCGCGTTTACTATTGCAATACTCGCGGCGATCGAGTCGCTTCTTTCCTGCGTAGTGTCGGACGGAATGATCGGCGACAGACACAATTCCAACACCGAGCTTATCGCGCAGGGACTTGGCAACGTTGCCGCGGGACTCTTTGGCGGTATTCCTGCAACGGGCGCTATTGCAAGAACTGCGGCAAACGTTAAAAACGGCGGACGCAGTCCTATCGCAGGTATCGTTCACGCGATTGTGCTCCTCTTGTTCTTGCTCGTTCTTATGCCCCTTGCAAAGATGATCCCGATGCCCATCATCGCGGCTATTCTCTTTATGGTCGCTTACAATATGAGCGAATGGCGCCATTTTGTTAAGATCTGCCGCTCTGCTCCCGCAAGTGATATTCTCGTACTTGTGGTCACATTTGTACTTACGGTCGTATTTGACCTCGTTGTCGCTATCGCGGTAGGTCTTGTACTTGCTGCTATCCTCTTCCTTAAGAGAATGTCGGATGTTACAACTGTACGCAGATGGGAGAACGAGACAAAAGATGCATCGAACAGTTCGATGAAGGCGATACCCGACGGAACTGTTGTATATGAGATCTGCGGACCGATGTTCTTTGCGGATTCCGATAAATTCCT
>CAYZHW010000248.1:0-1548 GCA_964478105.1 uncultured Lachnospiraceae bacterium
TACGATCTACCGTTATTTTGTAGCGATATCGTTCTCGTACTTCTCAACCATCTTCTTGACCATCTGTCCACCGATGGAACCGGCCTGCTTGGAAGTGAGGTCACCGTTGTAACCCTGGTTGAGTGTTACGCCGACTTCATTTGCGGCTTCCATCTTAAACTTATCAAGAGCGTCCTTCGCCTTGGGAACAAGCTTCTTATTACTTGCCATTTTATTTTCTCCTGTTCTGAATATTTCGTATCTCGAGATATTCAAATCTATATTAATTGAGTACGCGTACTCGCGTGCTCTGATATTATTATTATCACAAGAGAAAAAATTATTATTGGGAATTTTTATTAAAATTTAAAGTCAATCTCGGATTTTTTATCGCGACCCATAAGCATTTTTGTCATATCACGCGGACTCATACCGTGGTTCACCACGGCATCGACGGCAGAGATTATGGGAAGCTCTACACCGTACTTTTCGGATAGCTTCATCGCGGCGGGAAGCGCGTTGATTCCCTCCACAACCATTCCGACCTCTTTTTTTGCATCTTCAGCGCTATAGCCCTTTCCAAGCAGATATCCCGCGCGGTTGTTGCGGCTGTGACGGCTGGTAGCAGTAACGATAAGGTCGCCGATTCCCGCAAGACCGCCGAAGGTCTGCGGCGCGCACCCCATTGCAACTCCCAGCCTTTGTATTTCGGCAATTCCGCGTGTGATTATTGCAACCTTGATGTTATCGCCGAATCCAAGACCGTCTGAGGCGCCTGCCGCAAGTGCGACAATATTTTTAAGCGCTCCGCAGAGCTCAACGCCCCTCACGTCAGGATTTGTATATGCTCTGATACATGTATTGTCAAATAGATCGGCAACAGATGCAGCGAATGCCATATCTTCACACGCGGAAACTATAGTCGTGGGAAGATCGAGTGCGACCTCTTCGGCATGAGTAGGACCTGAAAGCGCTACAACGGTCATTTTTTCGCCGCATTCGCTTTTAATTACCTCTGAGAGCATCATAAGCGAATCAGGCTCTATGCCCTTTGCAACATCTATAATTATTTGATCTTTTGTCAAATACGGGCTTGCACGTTTCGCTGTTTCACGCACATACGGCGACGGCACCGCAAATATAACAAATTCAGTGTCAATACAGGCTTTTTTAAGCTCTTTTGTGTATGTAATATTTTCGGGCAGCGTCATTCCCGGAAGATTTTTATGCTTATGAGAAACCGACATTTCGTCGATCTCGCTTTCGATAGCAGACCAAACAGTAATACAATTTTCTGCAGATGCAAGTACTTTTGCGAGCGCGCATCCCCACGTTCCCGCACCTAAAATGCTTATTCTCTTCATAATTACTCCTTTGAAGATCTTTATTTAATTATACCACCCGAAAATAAAAAATACAACACCGCAGAGCAAAAACTCTGCGGTGTTGTGCTTTATTCGGCTGCAACGTAGTCTTTTTTATATTTTTCGGATTGTACCCGAAACATCTCGGCATATTTACCATCAAGATTCAGCAGTTCCTCGTGACTTCCTTTTTCAATAAGCTCAC
>CAYZHW010000249.1:0-1535 GCA_964478105.1 uncultured Lachnospiraceae bacterium
TATAATTCCCGCGATAGAAAGCTCGCACGCGGTAGCTTACGGAATGAAACTTGCAAAGAGAATGGACCACGGTTCTGTTCTTATCAACCTCTCGGGCAGAGGCGATAAGGATATGGATTATGTTCTTGAAAATTTTGGAATAAGATAAGAAAAAAAGAGGCGAAAGCCTCTTTTTTCAGCATTTGCAACTATCGGTTGCGGAAGTTCAAGCAGCCGTATGTTGTGCAGATGGCACAATTGTGTTATACTTGTATCAGAAACGAGGTGGAGATATGAAACTTGGTGAAAAAATACAATATTGCAGAAAAAAGGTGGGGATGTCGCAGGACGCTCTTGCAGAAAAGATAGGCGTATCGCGTCAGGCGATAAGCAAATGGGAGCTCGGTGAAGCGGTGCCTGAAATATCAAATCTTGCTTCTCTTGCCAAAACATTCGGCGTTACGGTTGATTGGCTGATATCCGAAGAGGATGTGCCCGAAGAGGTAACAAAGGTCGATTCAAAAGAGGACTACGGAAAAAGATACGAAAGCTTTTTTGATACAAAGCTGACGTGGCTCGGCAAAATGATAAAAAGATTTGGTTGGATAGCCGGTGTGTATATTTCGATGTGCGGACTCGGAGTGGCTACGATCGGTGTTATTGCAAAGCTTGCACTTTCTGCTATGTTCGGTTCGCTTGAGCAGACCGTAACTTCAATGGGGGGATTTGCGGCTCCCGCTATGCCGAATATCGTTACAAAAAATCCGGTGTCAATTATGGCAAACTTCTTTATTATTATAGGAGTGATACTCATCATCGGCGGCATCGTGCTTTCGTTGTATTTAAAGAAAAAGGGAAGAGAATGACAGAAAAAGCTGTTGCAGTGCAACAGCTTTTTTGTTGACTGTGAATATGTGCAAAAGAGGATACTTTTTTGGGCAAATAAAGACCTTTACATTTTGTATAAAAGATGATAAAATTATATTGGAAAATATTTTATTTATATAAAGGAGGCACATCCAATGAACAGATTTATTTTGAACGAAACTTCTTATCACGGACAGGGCGCTATCGCGGCGGTCCCCGCAGAAATTCAGAACCGCGGCTTTAAGAAAGCGTTTGTCGCAACAGACCCCGACCTCGTAAAATTCGGTGTCGCAAAGAAGGTAACAGACCTTCTTGACGCAGCTTCTATCCCCTATGCGCTTTACACAGATATCAAGGCTAACCCCACTATCGAGAACGTACAGAACGGCGTTAAGGCATTCAAGGAATGCGGCGCAGACTGCATCGTTGCTATAGGCGGCGGCTCTTCGATGGATACAGCTAAGGCTATCGGTATCATCGTAACCAACCCCGAGTATGCAGACGTTCGCTCACTTGAGGGCGTTGCTCCCACAAAGAATCCCTGCACACCTATCATCGCTGTCCCCACAACAGCAGGTACTGCGGCTGAGGTTACTATAAACTACGTTATCACAGACGTAGAGAAGGTACGTAAGTTCGTTTGCGTTGACCCTCACGATATTCCCGTTGTTGCGGTTGTTGACCCCGAT